>JAZULV010000001.1:0-5800 GCA_045603305.1 Lachnospiraceae bacterium
CACCCCGGTGGTCATCGCATACATCGTAGTATTCACCATAGCCAGCCTTGCACTTGTTATGATGATCCACCACGCTTTTGCGGCGACTATGACAAATCGCATCCATCAGTTGGGCATTTTGCAAAGCATTGGTGCAACACCTCGACAAATCAAATCTACGCTTGTCAATGAAGTGGTGGTTTTGTCTTTGCCTGCCATTATTGCTGGAAACATTATCGGTATTGGCTTATGTTGGGCGGTTATGAGCATTATTATTGGCTCAACTGCTAATTTGCGTGATTACACCTTGACCTTTACCTATCATCCGATTGTGTTTATTGGCTCATTTGGGTTTTCAATGCTGACTGCTGCAGTATCTGCGTGGATTCCTGCAAGAAAGCTCAGCCGTATTACACCGTTAGAGGCAATACATTACGGAAATGAACCAATGATTAAGAGAGTGAAGAAATATCGTATTCACTCCGCTATTTTCGGTATTTATGGTGAGATGGCACGTAAATCCTTATTTGTTAGACGTAAGGCTATGAGAGTTGGTACAATATCCATTCTCTTGGCGGTGTTTGCTTGCATCTCAATCCTGAATATGCTTGGCGTGTCTGGGCTTAGTACGCAAAGAACCTACTTTGACCGTTACAAAAATAACTGGGATTTTCTCGTTACCGTCAAGGGTGACACTTATAGCGAAGAATTGCTGAATGATATTAGAAACACAGAAGATGTAACGGGCTGTATTGTTCATCGAATTGTAAATAGCAATACGGGGATCCCTGCGGATTATCTTAGTGCTGATGTGGGGAAGCTGAGTCTTGAAAAACTCAACAGTAGATTCGCAGCTAACGAAGCGGGTGCTTATAACACAAAAGTGCCGATTTTCATTTTGGATGACAAGAGCTTCGCAGAATATCGTGGTGATGCAAACGATGCTAATGTAGTTGCAGTAAATATCATTTGGGATAGTGTCAACTCAGAAAGAACAGATCGTCAGTATGTACCATTCTTGAATGAAGGCAAAGAGATTGTTTTGAATGTAAACGGAAAGGATATTCCCGTTTCTGCATTTAGCGATGCCTTGCCTGTATTGAGAGAAGAATTAACGCAGTATGCATTGACACTTGTTATGTCTGAAAGCTATTACGCAACCCTTGGTTTCGATTTGAAAGCTGAGGAGACAATTTACACTCTTAAAATGACAGACGAAAGCAAGAATGATACACTTGAGGAAAAATTGCAGAGATTGTTAGAAGCATATCCCAACTACGCCTTTGAAGGTCGTGTGCAAGAACTTAAAGATGAGATGCAGATACAGCAAGGTTTACGAATGATTATTTATCTATTCACCGGAATACTGACCTGCATCGGCCTTGCCAATATCTTTGCATCTGCTTTGGGACAGATTCATCAGCGCAAGCGTGAATTTGCAAGATACTTTGCAGTTGGTTTAACACCAAAAGGTGCAGCAAAGATTTTGGCTTGGGAAGCCGCTATTGTTGCATTCCGTCCGATTTTGTTGACTATAATAGTAAATATCCCGTTGATGGCATTGATGCTTGATGCTGGGGGAATTACCGCAGGCGATTTCATTGCCAAGCGTTTGCCACTGATTCCTGCAATTCTGCTCTTTGTGGCAGTTGTCGGTTTTGTGGCATTGGCTTACTACTTGGGTGGTAAAAAGATTTGCAATATGAATCTTGTCGAAGCAATTAAGGATGATACACTTATGTTGTAAATAAGAATTTCTAACTCTAATCAATTGTATCAGAGCTATAAATCACACATACAAATTAAAACAAACGCCCTTGTTCCCAATATATTGGTAGCAAGGGCATCCTTAAAATTATTTAATGCACCGTTTCTTCCTTTAAGTTTGAATCGAGTAATCAATTCAAGGTGTGCACACTGATTTCTCATCTCTTTCAATATAAACAATGCCTGCTCAAATGCCTTTGCATCCGTCAGTGTAAGGCCAAAATCTTTTAACACTTTTCAAATGAATTAAATCGATTTGTCATATTGGTATCTGTTACTGGCGGAGCACTATAGTATGCTGGATTTAAATAATTTAAAGTGTCCGCTGTTCTGCAATATGTAGCTGCAAAATTATATGATATTGATGTTCGAAGTCTGGCCTCCACATCAAATATTTTAAATAACGTATATTTTTTTAATTTCATATCAAAGAAAAATTGATCTCGAAAATCTTCAAAATACACATTTTCATACTATTTATTAGGAACATTCTTTTTTAAAAGTATAGATTCAAACCCATTAATTACATCAAAATAATTATATTGACTTAAAACCCTCGCAGCTTTCTTTCTGTTTTTGAATTTCAGCCCTCTTCCAAGCTGACCTGCGCCTGCTCGTTTATATCAGCAAGATAAGTCCAGAGCTGACAACTCAACATCAAATCATTAAACAATACTGGATTATGCTTCCTTAAATATTCTCGATGCATACATCCATATTTTCCGATAGGGCGTTCCTCCTCCGGCAACTTCAAATCCGGTATGTAATATTCCCCAATCAGTACATAATCAATTCTGCTTTTCGTAATTCTTTCTTTTATCGCATTTGACCTCTTTCACAACATATTCATCATAGCTTGACTTCATCTGTCGCAAAAGTGTCGTAAATTCAGTTTGGATTTGAAAAAAATCCTTTATTTTCAAAGGTTTCCAGAACTATTTTCGTCACCTGTCGTGGCAGATGAATTTCAAGAATATCGGTGTTAAGAAGCAGGATTAGTGAGTATAAAACAGCGCAGAATAAAAATGTTGACAAGTCAACGTCTTAAGAGTATAATGGCGAATGTTGATTTGTCAACAACTAAATGAACTTTTAATTAGATATGATACAAATTTATAAGAAGGAGAAAGGACTATGCTTAGCCGTTTTGAACAGTTTTCGACTGTAATATCTGATATATACAGGTATATTCAGAATATCGAAAGGAATGAAATGATAAAGTACGGATATAAAGGTGCCTTTGCCCAGTATCTTGTTGCGATGAAGCATCACAGTGAAGGAATCACCGCTACAAGACTCTGTGAAATATGCGGTAAAGATAAGGCGGCAGTTTCAAGGGTTATTGCGGAGATGCAGGAGAAGGGGCTTGTAGTAAAAGATAATATTAATGACAAGGTCTATAGGGCAAAGCTTAAATTAACTGAAGAAGGCGTGAAAGCAGCAGAGTTTGTCTGCCAGAGAGCGATGATGGCGGTTGCGGCAGTCGGTAAAGAGATGAGTGATGAGGACAGAAAGATTTTTTATGCATCACTTAATATGATTGCAGCAAACTTAAGAACACTTAGTAAGGAAGGAATACCTCAGTAATGAATATAATCACTAGAACAGGCTGCAGAATTTTTCAGTTAGCTTTTCGCGCGGCACTGCCTATTTTACCATATAGAGAGCCGAAAGTTTTTAACAGTGTAAAGGAGATACCGGCATTGTTAAATAGTCTCGAAGTACAATCGGTTCTGCTTGTAACAGATAAATATTTAAGAAATGCCAAGATTACAGCACCATTGGAAATGCTGCTTAAGGAAGCAAAGATTAATTGCGTGGTATATGATGACACCTGCGCGAACCCTACCATCGACAATGTGGAAGCAGCAAGAGCAATGTATATCGGGAACAACTGCCGGTGTTTGATTGCTTTTGGCGGAGGTTCTTCTATAGACTGTGCAAAGGCTGTGGGAGCACGTATTGCACGTCCGAATAAATCTATAAGTCAGCTTAAAGGCATTCTTAAAGTTATAAAGAAAACACCACCATTGATTGCAATTCCTACAACTGCCGGCACAGGCAGTGAAGTGACCCTTGCAGCAGTTATCACTGATGCTGCTACGCATCACAAGTGTCCTATGAATGATTTTCCACTTATACCTTCTTATGCGGTGCATGATCCGGAGGTAACATTTACGCTTCCGCCATCACTTACCGCAACTACAGGAATGGATGCATTGACTCATGCGGTAGAAGCTTATATTGGTCGCTCTACCACTAAAGAGACACGCAGGATGGCACTGGAAGCTACGACACTTATATTTAATAATATTGAGAAAGCATATAATAATGGCACAGACCGCGCGGCAAGAGCAAATATGCTTCGTGCCGCATATCTTGCCGGTAATGCCTTTTCACAGTCCTACGTAGGTTATATCCACGCAGTAGCCCATTCCCTTGGCGGACAGTATAACATTCCTCACGGACTTGCAAATTCAGTACTCATGCCGATTGTATTAGATGAGTATGGTAAGAGTGCTTATAAAAAACTGCATAAGCTGGGTATGGCGGCAGGAGTTGCAACCGATAAGCAGTCCCACGAAGAAGGGGCAAAAGCATTTATTTCAGCTATTCGTAAGCTCAACAGCAATATGAACATACCCGAAACACTTAAAGGTATAGAAGCAAAGGATATTCCTGCTATGGCAAAGCATGCTGCAAGGGAAGCAAACCCATTGTATCCCGTGCCTAAGCTTATGGATAGAAAAGAACTTGAAAGATTCTATTATATGGTGTCGGGAAATAAATAAGTATAAGTTGGTTTATCCTAATATAAATTTTGTTAGTTTTTAAAGGAGATTTTAATTATGAGTGTAAGAATTATTATTGATTCAACTGCAGATGTTACACCCGAGGTAAGAGCTAAGCTTACAGTTGTTCCTCTTACTATTTTCTTTGGTGAGCAGGAGTACGTGGATGGTGTGACAATTAATCACAAAGAATTTTATGAGAAGCTTATTGAAAACGATGTGCTTCCAAAAACCAGCCAGCCGACCCCGGATGCATTTATGCAGGAGTATAAAAAGGCGGTAGATGCAGGAGATGAGGTTGTAGTAATAACCATTGCTTCTAAGCTTTCGGGTACCTTCCAGAGTGCAAATATTGCTGCAATGGATTATGAAGACAAGATACATGTGGTTGACAGTAAGACTGCTGCAATCGGTACTGGTATACTTGCAGAGCTGGCGTTAAAGCTTGCAGAAAGTGGCATGGATGCAAAGAGTATTGCAGATTGTCTTTGTAAAGAACGCGAAAATGTTTGTCTTGTGGCTATGCTTGATACTCTTGAGTATTTAAAGCGTGGCGGCAGAATTTCAAAGACAGTTGCCTTTGCCGGAGGACTTCTTTCAATAAAGCCTGTTATTACAATAAGAGATGGTGAGATTGAGATTCTTGGTAAGGCGAGAGGTTCACGTCAGGGAAATAACCTTCTTATTAAGGAAATTGAGGTTGCCGGTGGAGTGGATTTTGAAAAACCAGTGCTTTTAGGATATACAGGACTTAGCGATGTGTTGTTGCAGAAATATGTTGAAGATAGTAGCAGCATATGGGAAGGAAATGTTGATGAATTGCATTCAACTCCAATCTGCAGCGTAATCGGAACCCATGCAGGACCGGGAGCGGTTGCAGTGGCGTTCTTTAAGAAGTAATTTAATAAGCGTTGATAGTATGGACTCTCAAGTTGACGGTCATGAAATTATGACGTGTAATTTGGGAGTTTTTTGATAAGTGTTCTAAAGTGTTAAATCAAGAAATTGTTAAACAAACGAAACAAACATGTATACTGGGCCAAAAATAGGACAGCTGATGTGGCAAAATTAAATCATAAAGGAGGATAAATATTAAAAAAGATTATAAAAATGAATTATAGAATTGGCTTGATATTGTTTCAATAGACGAATATAATAAAAATTGGAAGAGTTAAGGTTTTTATGTGGGAGTTATTACAATAAAAAGTGGATAATAAGAATAGTGACTGGAAGTGAAACATTAACAGATAATAAGTACAAGA
>JAZULV010000002.1:0-24628 GCA_045603305.1 Lachnospiraceae bacterium
GCAGAAAGGACAGGTTATGGAAAATGTGACGAAAAATATAAGCTTTGATAGAATGATTTCTGATATTGAATTATTAGTAAATGCGTCAAAATCCGAATTGGTATCATCTGTTAATAAAGTAAT
The DNA here is from genome assembly GCA_045603305.1 of Lachnospiraceae bacterium. Taxonomy (GTDB): domain Bacteria; phylum Bacillota; class Clostridia; order Lachnospirales; family Lachnospiraceae; genus JAFRXK01. The sequence continues at coordinate 124 of JAZULV010000002.1, forward strand.
GACAGAGACCTATTGGAATATTGGAAGATATATCGTTGAATTTGAGCAAAATGGTAATCCTAAGGCAGAATACGGAAAAGGGTTGCTTTCCTCAATATCAAAAGAATTAACTTTACGTTTGGGAAAAGGATACAGCCGACCAAATTTAAACAATATGAGAAAGTTTTATTTAGCATATTCAAATTGTCAGACACTGTCTGACAAATTATCATGGTCTCATATATGTGAATTAATAAAAATTGATGATGATCTAGAACGCAGTTTTTATGAAAAAGAATGTATAAAAGAGAATTGGAATGTTAGAACATTGCGTAGACAAATGGACTCGGCACTTTTCTTAAGATTAGCTACTAGCAGGGATAAAGAAGGCATAATAAGATTAGCACAGAATGGCGTTGAATATCAAAGTCCGGAAGATATAATAAAGAGTACGTACACACTGGAGTTTTTAAACATTCCAGAACAGCAAAGATATAGTGAAAGTGATTTGGAACAAAGAATTATTGATAATTTACAAAAGTTCTTGTTGGAATTGGGAAAAGGATTCACATTTGTTAAACAACAATATCCCTTAACAATCAATAATGTACATTATCATGTGGATTTAGTATTTTATCATAGAATTTTAAAGTGCTTTGTTCTTATAGATTTAAAGAAAAATTCGGTTCAACATGAAGATATTGGACAGATGAATATGTATATGGGATATTTTGCGGCAGAAGAAAATATGCCAGATGATAATCCGCCAATAGGTATTATTTTAAGTAAGAATAAAGATGAACTATTGGTAGAGTATGCAACATACGGAATGGATAGTAATTTGTTTGTATCCAAGTATGAGCTTTATTTGCCGAATAGAAAGGAATTGGAACGGTTGGTCGGCAATATTCTAAGTGAAAAAAATTAATGGATTAATCTGCAGCGTAATCGGAACCCATGCAGGACCGGGAGCGGTTGCAGTGGCGTTCTTTAAGAAGTAATTTAATTAAGTATTAGAAGTGTGGACTCTCAAGTTGACGGTCATGAAATTATGACGTGTAATTTGGGAGTTTTTTTGACACTATTGTTGTTTTGATTTTAGTGAATTATAATAGATATGTCATTATAACTAAAGATAAAAAATGGTGATAAGTTTTGAGACACAAAGCAGATAAAGATAAGTTAAGGAAAATATCCGGATTTATATTGTGACCCATAATGTAAAGCTTGAAGTTGCAAATTGTGACACCAAAAAGGAGGAGTTATTAATGACAGACAAGCAGGAGAAAGAAGTTATTATACAGGAGGATAAACAGTTACCGGACATAGAGGTTTCTGAAACAACAATAAAGAATCTGATATATGTGATACGAGGACAGCAGGTAATGCTGGACAGTGATTTGGCTATGTTATATCAGGTGGAGACAAAAGTTTTTAATCAAGCTGTAAAAAGAAATATAGAAAGATTTCCAGAGAAATTTTGTTTCAAGTTAAGTAAAGAGGAATATGATTCTCTGAGGTCACAATTTGTGACCTCAAAAGGTAAAGGTGGACGTCGTTATCTTCCATTTGTATTCACAGAACAAGGGATTGCTATGCTGTCAGCTGTATTGAAAAGTGATGTGGCTATACAGGTAAGTATAAGAATTATGGATGCTTTCGTAGAAATGCGTAGATTTCTGGCAAGTAATGCACTGATGTTTGATAGGATAAACGAGATAGAAGTTAAGCAGTTGGAATATCAGAAAAGTACAGAAGAAAAATTTGATAAGATTTTTCAGTACATATCAGACCATGAAGAGTCTACCCAGAAGATATTCTTTGATGGACAGATATTTGATGCCTTTGGTCTGCTGGTTAGTCTGGTAACTAAGGCAGACAAGAAGATTGTGCTGATAGATAATGATTTTTGATAATAGATGATTCACTGGCGTATCATATAGGAGCATCTGTTAAAGATGCCGGAAAGAAATGTTTTGGTATCAATTTAATAGAAGACAGCAGAATTGTTAGTGATATTTTAGAGCGATTGAAACTTGAAGCCGAAGAGGCTGTTGTGTAATGCAGTTATATACAATTGTTAACAGGAGAACCATATGATTATAAACACCGGCAGCAGGACCGACATTCCTGCATATTATAGTGAGTGGTTTTACAATCGAATAAATGAGGGCTATGTGCTGGCGAGAAATCCCTATTACCCGGAGCAGGTTACAAAATATCGGCTGACACCGGAGGTTGTGGATTGTATATGTTTCTGCACTAAAAATCCGGAGCCTATGCTTGACAGATTGGAGGAAATAAAACAGTTTAATCAGCTTTGGTTTGTTACAATCACCCCCTATGGTAAAGAGATAGAGCCGGATGTGCCGGAAAAAGAGCGTGTTATAGAGTCATTAATCAGGCTCTCTGGTATAGTAGGAATAAATTCGGTGGGTTGGCGGTACGACCCTATATTTATTTCAGAGGAATACAGTCTTGAATTTCATATAGAAGCATTTGAGCACATGGTAGAAAAACTCAGTGGATATGTGGATACTTGCATTATAAGTTTTATTGATTTGTATGAGAAGACAAAGCGTAATTTTCCTAAGGTGAGAGTAGTAAGCAACGACGAGCAAAAAAGTATAGCGAAAAGTTTTGTTGAGATTGGTAAAAGATATAATATCAGAATAAAGTCCTGCTGTGAAAGTAGTGAGCTTGAACAGTTTGGTGTGGACATATCCGGTTGTATGACAAAGTCTGTTATTGAGCGGGCGATAGGAAGTTCGCTAAAGATTACCGGCTCAAAAGGAAAAGCCAGAGCAGAGTGTGACTGCCTTCTCGGAAATGACATAGGTATGTACAATACCTGTGGTCATGGATGTATATACTGCTATGCCAATTATAACATGGAGATTGTAAGGGAAAATATGAAGCAGCATAATCCAGAGTCACCGCTTCTGATAGGTGAGTTAAGGGATGGTGATGTTATAAAGGAAGCAAAGCAGGTGGCGTATGCGAATGGGCAGATGAGATTAGAGTTATAGTGCACATTATTAATAATAAGAAATAATAGAATTAAGATGAGATTAAGAGTTATGATTAGGAGTGACAGATAAATTATCTATGAAGAAGAGTATTATTGTAATTATTTTATGTACATTAGCATTTTTAGCATTACTATTAATTTTCTCACCATACATAAAAGCAGAAATTCTTACATTAAAGTATGGACAACAGTTTGAGAAAGAATATAACCAGACAAATATGATTGACGGTATAGAATACATGAAAGTAATTGAATACTCAGATACATATGCAGAAGTTTTTACGTTACAGAAAATCACGGAACTGGTGACTTTATGATTTTTGAGAAAGATGATGAAGACTGGGTATATAAATACTGGAATACGGTCTGGTCTAAAACGAGAAGCGCTGACAACTTCATGTGGCCGTATTATAGGTAGTGATATATCGGCTTAATTAAGTTGATTAGTAAGATTATTTAATGTGTGTATACTAAAAAACAGGTGGTTTAAGACTAATTACATAGTTGGTCTTGAAGCACCTGTTTTATATAGGTATTAATTATATTTATTATTTACAATATCAGCGAGCAGTTCAACGCGTGTCTTCAACCCACTGCAAAGAGCATCACATCGTGCCTCATCTATAAACGCTGAATATTTTAATATCTCTGAGAATTCTTCATCAATACCATATAGTGCATTTAAATCCAGCCAGTCAAAGGATGATACTAACTTAATCTGCTCTGAATGAGTTTCCTTAAATGGTTTGCTTGGAAGCTTTGGCGCAGCAGGGCGTATCATTGCTACCGGCTTGTTATACCACAATGAAGTACCATTATCGTAAATTGGTGCAAAACCGGTGTATTCTAAGGTTTCTGCATTTCGTATCAGACCGAAGTTATTGGTATGGCGGTCTTCATTTGCAATGAGGAAGTCAACAGTAAGCAGTCGGTCAAGAAATGATACTGCGTTGTCGACACCTGCATTTTTGCAACAGTTAACAAAATGCTCATAGGTGTTCAGATGATTTGGCTTCTTAACGCTGTCCATAAAGTGTTGTGCTGAGATAAGGTCGGTATCTTCTGTGATAAAGTCCTCACACACGGAGTAAGGATATTCGTTATGTGTAATTATGCTGTACTCAGTGTGTGGAATATTCAATCGGTTCATAATAGAGCTTGCCAGCACCTCATTGTAAGGCTCCTGCTGTGTAACTCCGCTTCCGCCTTTTATAAGGCAACGCCTGCCATCGATAATTGACCACTTCTTTTTGAGCCAGCCGTCAGAGGAATTGTCCGGGGACATAAGGCTGACATGATTACCGGAAGAACCATGACCTAAAAGGATATTTCCTACGTCCTCTGAGAAAGGATGATTGAAGAAGTTTACCTCATCCCAGGTAAGACCTGAATCTTCAGGGCATATCCAGTACTGGTCAGAAAGTGAAAGCCCGTAGCACTTTTCCAAAAGCAGCTCCGGTGATGAGATATTAAGTTCTGTGAGGGCATTGCGGATACCATCACGGCTTGCAGGGATTGCACGCCTTCGCCACCATGTATTTAATGCTGCACGGTCGATTGTCGCACCATTAATACCGATACCAACCGGAAGATGTTCCAGGGCATACACATCACTTATCTTTGTGATAGCACAGGATGCATCATCAAGCTCTAACCTGGCAACCGGTATACGTTTATGCATAAGAGTGTATATCATATCATCATCACCTCCTGAATTTAAATTTCTGAACTAGTTAACAAAAATTTTGACTGGTCCCAACCTCATACTTTTTCATGCAAGCATGAAAAGTGTGAACTTTTGAACCTGGTTTCATAATATGCTAATATTATAAGAAATATTGACTAAAGAGTAAAGGTGTAAATTTATAATATAGTAACCGGTATAGTTGCAAAGCAGAGAATAGCTCGTGTTTTATTATGATTAATAGTTTTATTCATAATTTAAATATTAAATCACAAAAAAGGTTGCAATATCATTTTGGATGTGCTAATATCTTTGTGGTGTAGACATGTGTACTTGACGCACGAACACATTTGAGGTTAGGAGGTGTCAGGGTGGAAGAGAATAAGTACTATGTGGTAAAGGAAAAGGCAGTGCCTGAGGTGCTTTTGAAGGTTGTAGAGGCGAAGCACCTGCTTAAAACAGACAAATATATAACCATACAGGATGCTACGGACGCAGTTGGTATCAGCAGAAGTTCATTCTACAAGTACAAGGATGATATTTTTCCTTTTAAGGACAATGTCCGCGGAAAGAATGTTACATTTGTGCTTCAGATGGATGACGTGCCGGGACTTTTATCGGTTGTATTAAAGAAGATTGCTGATTATACAGCGAACATACTTACAATCCATCAGACGATTCCGGTAAATGGTGTTGCGACACTGACATTGAGCATTGAGGTGCTTCCGGTCACCGGAGATGTGTCGGATATGATTTCTGATATTGAAGCGTTAGTGGGAATACATGATCTTAGAATTTTAGCCAGGGAGTGATAACGATATGATAAATATTGCAGTAATGGGTTATGGAACAATTGGTTCAGGAGTAGTTAAGGCGATTGAAGTTAATGGACAGAGCATAGCTAAGAAGGTTGGCGACGAGCTTAACGTAAAGTATGTTCTTGATTTAAGGGATTTCCCGGGAGACCCTATAGAGAGTAAGGTTGTACATGATGTTGATGTCATTATGAATGACCCGGAGATAAAGATTGTAGTTGAGACTATGGGCGGTGTTAAGCCGGCATATGATTTTGTTAAGAGAGCACTCCTTTTAGGCAAGTCTGTTGCAACATCAAACAAGGAGCTTGTTGCAAAGCACGGTACAGAGCTTCTTGAGATTGCCAAGGAAAAGAATATTAACTTCTTATTTGAGGCAAGTGTTGGCGGCGGTATTCCGATTATCCGTCCGTTAAACCAGTGCCTCACAGCAGATGAGATTTATGAGATTACAGGTATCCTTAACGGTACTACAAATTATATCCTTACAAAGATGGCTAAGGAAGGTGCTGCTTATGAAGATGTATTAAAGCAGGCACAGGCAAATGGTTACGCAGAGAGAAATCCTGCAGCAGACGTTGAGGGATTTGATGCATGTCGTAAGATTGCTATTCTTTCATCACTTGCTTATGGCAGTCAGGTAGACTATGAGGATATTCATACAGAAGGTATCACAAATATTTCAGCAACTGATTTCAAGTATGCTTCAAAGCTTGGCCGTTCAATTAAGCTTTTCGGTACAAGTAAGAAGAAGGACGGCAAGTTCTTTGCATTAGTTGCACCTGTAATGATAAACGACAGCCATGCGCTTTTCGCGGTAAATGATGTATTCAACGGTATCCTTGTAAAGGGTAATGTAGTTGACCAGGTAATGTTCTACGGCAGAGGTGCAGGAAGTCTCCCTACAGCAAGTGCTGTAGTTGCCGATGTAATTGATGCAGCAAAGAACCTCAATAACAATGTAATGATGACCTGGAGCAGCCAGAAGTTAGAGCTTTCAGACATTTCTGAGGATACAAAGAAGTTCTTTGTAAGAATTTCAGGCAGCGTTGAGGCTAACAAGGCTAAGGTTGAGGAAGCATTTGGCGCAGTAGAATATATTACTATTGACGGTCTTGATGAATTTGCTATAATTACACCTGTTATGAGCGAAGCAGAGTACAAGGCGGCTGCGAAGAAGGTGGACGGCATCCTGAACATGATTCGTGTTGAGGAGTAAGAAGACATTTACAGACCGGCTTATCCGGTCTTGTATATATTAGAAGCCTTAGCTGGTTTCATGTAACTTTATATAGGAGGAACTTAAGGTAATGCTTATAGTTAAGAAATTCGGTGGAAGTTCTGTGGCAGATAAAGATAGAATCTTTAACGTTGCCAAAAGATGTATTGAAGAATATAACAAAGGAAATGATGTAGTAGTAGTGCTTTCAGCTATGGGAAAGACTACTGACGGATTGTTAAAGCAGGCTGCTGAAATCAATCCAAATGCTCCTAAGAGAGAGTTAGATATGCTTCTTACTACAGGCGAGCAGATGTCAGTTGCATATATGGCAATGGCAATGGCAGCCCTTGGAGTACCGGCAGTATCTCTTAACGCTTTTCAGGTTGCTATGCATACCTCATCAGCATATTCAAATGCAAGACTCAAGAGAATTGATACAGAGAGAATTCGTCATGAGTTAGATAACAGAAAGATTGTAATCGTAACCGGTTTCCAGGGTATCAATAAATATGATGATTATACTACATTAGGAAGAGGTGGCTCTGATACAACAGCAGTTGCTCTTGCTGCTGCACTCCATGCAGATGCATGTGAGATTTTTACTGACGTAGAGGGCGTTTACACAGCGGACCCTCGTATAGTACCAAACGCTAAGAAGATGACAGAAGTAACATACGATGAGATGTTAGAGTTTGCTACTTGGGGCGCGAAGGTATTACATAACCGTTCGGTAGAGATGGCAAAGAGATATAATGTACAGCTTGTTGTACGTTCAAGTTTAAGTTATGCAGAAGGAACTGTTGTTAAGGAGGATACAAAGATGGAAAAAATGATAGTAAGCGGTGTTGCTGCCGATAAGAATACATCCAGAGTTTCTGTAATAGGAGTAAAGGATGAGCCGGGTACAGCCTTTAAGTTGTTTAATTACCTTGCAAAGAAGAATGTAAATGTTGATATGATTCTTCAGTCAGTAGGTAGAGATGGTACAAAGGACATTTCCTTTACTGTAGCATCAACAAACCTTAGTGATACTATGGAAGTAGTAAAAGAGTATACGGAGACTTACGGCGGACATTGTGAGTTTGAAGATGATGTTGCTAAGGTATCAATCATTGGTGCAGGTATGGCTACAAACGCAGGCGTTGCTGCAAAGATGTTCGAGGCACTTTACAATGCCCGTATCAACATCAAGATGATTTCTACATCAGAAATCAGAGTAACAGTTCTTATCGATGAGAACGACGTTACAAGAGCTATGAGAGCTGTACATGATGCTTTCGACCTTGGTGATGACTAAAATAATATATTTATGTTATTTAAACTGCTGCCAATTTACCGGCGGCAGTTTTTGTCTTACAAAGTGTACATAAAAAATACTTGCTGACAAATTTTCTTGTTTAAAATAGTACTACCATTTTTAGTTATTTATGATAGAATTATAAATTATATGCATGTATAAATATCTATATCGCGCAAGCTTAAGCTCCGGCTACGCCCGCGATGAGCTTGCCTGTGATATAGATATTTATACAACCAGAGAATATTGTTGGAATAAAAGCAAGTTGGACTTTTGGTCATGCATTTGTAGTGGTTATACAATTAATACAGGCTTGCGTATGAAAGATGGAGGATTTTATGGATATTATTGAAGTGCTTTACAAAGAACTTGGTGTTAAGAGAAGTCAGGTAGAGGCAGCAGTCTCACTTATTGATGAGGGAAATACTATTCCTTTTATTGCTCGTTATAGAAAAGATGCAACGGGCTCACTGAATGATGAGGTGCTTAGAAACCTTGATGAGAGGTTAAAATATCTTAGAAACCTTGAGGATAAAAAGGCCCAGGTTATTTCTTCTATTGAAGAACAGGGTGCTCTTACTGACGAATTAAAGAAACAGATTGAAGAGGCTATGACTATGGTTGCAGTGGACGACCTTTACCGTCCATACAGACCGAAGAGAAGAACCAGAGCTATTATTGCGAAGGAGAAGGGCTTAGAGCCACTGGCAGATTTAATTATGCTCCAGATGGTAACTGAGCCGTTAGAGAATCTTGCTAAGGAGTATATTTCAGAGGAGAAGGGTGTTGCCGATGAGAATGAGGCAATTGCCGGTGCCATGGATATAATTGCTGAGCGTATTTCTGATGATGCAGACTACAGAACATATATAAGAGATATTACTTTCAAGAAGGGTAATATTAAGTCTGTGGCAAAGGAAGAAGTACAGTCAGTTTATGATATGTACTACGATTATCAGGAGCCTGTTAAGAAGGCTGCCGGACATCGTGTGCTGGCACTTAACCGTGGTGAGAACGAGAAGATTCTTACAGTTACAATAGAAGCTCCGGAAGAGGATATCATCAGATATCTTGAGAAGAAGACTATTGTAAATGATAATAAATATACAAGACCTGTTATTGAAGAAGCCATTGCTGACAGTTACAAGAGACTTATTGCGCCATCTATCGAGAGAGAAGTTAGAAATGAACTTACCGAGATGGCAGAGGATGGTGCTATTAAGGTGTTCGGCAAGAACCTGCACCAGCTTCTTATGCAGCCACCTATCACTAACAGGGTTGTTTTAGGCTGGGACCCGGCATTTAGAACCGGATGTAAGCTGGCAGTAGTTGATGCTACCGGCAAGGTGCTTGATACAGTGGTTATTTTTCCTACAGCACCGCAGAACAAGGTGGAAGAATCAAAGGTTATTTTAAAGAAGTTAATTAAGAAGTATGGTATCACACTTATTTCAGTTGGTAATGGTACTGCTTCCCGTGAGTCAGAGCAGATTATCGTTGAGCTTATCAAGGAAATCGGCGGCAATGTCCAGTATGTCATTGTAAATGAAGCCGGTGCTTCAGTTTATTCAGCCAGCAAGCTTGCTACTGAGGAGTTCCCTAAGTTTGATGTGGGACAGAGAAGTGCGGTATCAATTGCAAGAAGATTGCAGGACCCGCTTGCTGAGCTTGTAAAGATTGATCCGAAGTCTATCGGTGTAGGCCAGTATCAGCACGATATGAACCAGAAGAAGCTGGGAGAATCCTTAAACGGTGTGGTTGAAGACTGCGTTAATAAAGTCGGTGTAGATTTAAATACTGCATCAGCTTCACTTCTTGAATATATTTCAGGTATCAGCAAGGCAGTTGCCAAGAATATTGTAGCTTACCGTGAAGAGAATGGCAGATTTACCGACAGAAAAGAATTATTAAAGGTTGCGAAGCTTGGACCGAAGGCATACGAGCAGTGTGCCGGATTTATGAGAATATATGAAGGAAAGAATCCTTTGGATACTTCTGCTGTACACCCTGAGAGTTATGATGCAGTTTACAAGCTTTTAGACAAGCTTAACGTTACTGCTGACGATATGTTAAATGGCGGTATGAAGGGTATTTCAAAGAAGGTAACTGATGTGAAGAAGCTTGCTGCAGAGCTTGGCATCGGTGAGATAACTCTTACAGATATACTTAATGAGTTAGAGAAGCCTGCAAGAGATCCACGTTCAGACATGCCTGCACCGGTGCTTAGAACCGATGTTTTAGACATGAAGGATTTAAAGCCGGGTATGATATTAAAGGGAACTGTTCGTAATGTTATTGACTTCGGCGTGTTCGTAGATATCGGTGTTCATCAGGACGGTCTGGTGCATATTTCCCAGATAACCGAGAGATTTATCAAGCATCCGTTAGATGCAGTAAGTGTAGGAGATGTAGTTGAGGTTCAGGTTATGAGTGTCGACATTGACAGAAAGCGTATCCAGCTTACCATGAAGATAAATAAGTAAACTGTTTTACAGTGTATATACAGTTGTAATATTGTTTGGAGGCAGTGAATGAAAGAAAGAATTAGAATAAAAGTAAAGACAGGCTTAAAGGATTTGTATACATTTATGCTGTATCATAATTACACAAGTTTTAATGGTCTGTTTGGTCTGGCGTGTGGTATTGCATGTCTTATTGCCGGATTAGGCTTCCCTGAGCGACTGGGTTCAGTGTTTCTTATTGCAGATATATTAGGTGTATGGTATACGGTAGGTACACCATTTCTACTCTATACAAAGGCGATAAAACAGACTAAGAGAAGTATTGTGTTTAAGAATGATATTATATACTTTATGGACTCATCAGGCTTTACGGTAAAGGTAGCTCAGGAGTCAGTTCGTGCTGAGTGGTCAGAGGTAACTAAGGTAGTTGCGGTATTCGGAAGAATTTATATTTACATGGGAAGAAATAATGCTCATATACTGCCGATAGACCAGTTAGATACCCAGCTTGATGAAGTAGTGGCTCTTATAAAGGCTTCTGTAGATCAGAAAAAAATAAAAGGAAAGATTTTTAAAGATGGTAAGAATAACTAATAGTCCTGAGCAAACTTACGAGTTTGGTTTCTCATTGGCAAAAGAAGCGAAGCCGGGAGATATCATATGTCTTGATGGAGATTTAGGTGTGGGTAAGACTGTATTTACCCAGGGGTTCGCTGCCGGACTTGGAATTGACGGACCGGTGAACAGCCCGACCTTTACCATATTGCAGATATATGATGAAGGAAAGCTGCCGCTGTATCATTTTGATGTGTACAGAATTGGCAGTTCTGACGAGATGGACGAGCTTGGCTACGAGGAGTATTTCTTTGGAGATGGAGTTTGTCTGATAGAGTGGTCAACTATTATCAGTGACATAATTCCTGATGAGGCAAAACGTGTCGTTATCGAAAAGGATTTAGAGCAGGGTTTTGATTACAGGAAGATAACCTGTTCGTGGTAAGAACTAAGATTTGTGTTTAAGAAAACATTGAGGAATAATATGAAGATATTAGGAATTGAAAGTGCATCTTTAGTGGCATCGGTGGCAATTGTTGAGGATGAGAGTCTTTTGGCAGAGTACAGTGTAAATCATAAAAAGACCCATTCACAGACTTTACTGCCTATGATTGATGAAATTGTTAAAATGACAGAGACTGATTTGAATACGTTAGATGCAATCGCTATATCCGGAGGTCCGGGTTCATTTACCGGCCTTAGAATTGGCTCAGCAACTGCCAAGGGACTGGGCCTTGCTCTTAACATACCCATTGTGCATGTTCCTACTGTGGATGCCATGGCCTATGTGATGTATGGATATGACGGATTAATCTGCCCTATTCTTGATGCCAAGAGAGGTCAGGTCTATGGCGGACTTTATCATTTTAAGAATGAATTTGAAGTTGTTAAACCTCAGTGTGCCATAGATTTGAAAGAGTTTATTGAAGAGATAAATTTTTTGGGAGAGCCGGTGGTTTTCTTAGGTGACGGTGTGCCGGTGGGTAAAACTATTATAGAAGAGAACATAAAGGTTCCGTACAAATTTGCTCCGGCGCATGTGAACAGACAGAGAGGTGCTGCTGTGGCACTTCTTGGTCAGAAGTATTTTGCTTTAGGCAATGTAACTGATGCCGGTGACGAGGCACCGGAATACTTAAGAGTATCCCAGGCAGAGCGTGAGATGGCAGAGAAGAAGTTAAAGGCTGCTGAGAATTTATGATAATAAGAAGAATGACCGACAGCGATATCGAAAGAGTTGCTGATATTGAAAAGAATTTATTTGGTGTACCCTGGTCTAAGGAGACTATAGAAGACTGTCTGGCTAACAGGCTTTATTACTGTTTTGTAGCAGAGACGGATGGGCAGATTGCCGGCTATATTTTGTTGATGACAGTTGCCGGAGAGATGGAGCTTTTGCGAATAGCCACAGCCAGGGCTTACCAGAGACAGGGACTGGCGGACAGTCTGATGAAGACTATGCTTAGTGAAGCAGATAAGCTTGATATTCAGGCAATAACCCTTGAGGTAAGAAGCCGAAATGAGGCGGCGATAAGTCTTTATAATAAGTATGGTTTCATATCCGAGGGTATTAGAAAGAATTATTATCATAATCCGACAGATGACGCTGTGATTATGTGGAGAAGAAAGCAGTAATAATATAATGGCGGGTATTGCCATTGTAAACAAAATAAGTGCTCATGTATAATGTTTTTATCTGTTCAGAAAACCGGTGTTTGTAAAAAGAGGACTGTAAATTGTTTTTAGAGAAATTCTTATGCAAATTATCAGGCACTGAATCATATGTTAAAGGAAGGGATAAGCATGAGAACATATAAAGAAACTATTGTATCAGTAAAAGATGAAGTGTTTTGCAATTGCTGCGGCAAGAAGATTGTAAATGGAGATTTTCTTGAGGTGGAGAAAAGCTGGGGCTTCTTTTCGTCAAAGGACGGAGTGAAAGAAAGCTTTGAGCTTTGCGAAGCATGCTACGACAGCTTTGTGGATATATTTAAGATACCGCCGACAAGAGAGAGTAATATTGAATATTAATGATACCAGGAGCATGTAGTGCGTAGCAATCCGTAGGTATCATGGGGTCAAAATACCTTTAGACCCCAACATCATATAATTTAGAAGTGAGGAAGATTATGCTGGATGTTTGTCTGCTGGGAACCGGAGGGATGATGCCCCTTCCATATAGATGGCTCACCGCTCTTATGACAAGATGTGAGGGCAGTCATCTGTTAATTGACTGTGGCGAGGGCACACAGATTGCGATAAAAGAAAAGGGCTGGAGTTTTAAGCAGATAGATACTATATGCTTTACTCATTACCATGCGGACCATATCAGCGGTCTGCCGGGTATACTGCTTACCATGGGCAACTCAGAGCGTACCGAGCCTGTGACACTTGTCGGACCGAAGGGGTTAGAGAGAGTTGTTAACTGTTTAAGGTCTATTGCGCCTGAGCTTCCTTTTGAACTTAAGTTTATAGAATTGAATGAGAGAGTTGAGGAGCTTAAAGTAGGCCCTTATTATATAACTGCTTTCAGGGTTAATCACAATGTTGTATGTTATGGTTATACCATCAGCCTTAAGAGAGCCGGAAAGTTCCAGTTGGACAAGGCTTTGGAGCAGGAGATTCCTCAGAGATACTGGAGTTTGCTTCAGAAGGGGCAGGTGATTACTGACGGTGATAAGGTGTATACTCCTGATATGGTTATGGGAGCAGAGAGAAAAGGACTTAAAGTTACCTACTGTACTGATTCCAGACCGGTGCCGGTGATAGCAGAGCAGGCGGCAGGAGCCGATATATTTATCTGCGAAGGCATGTATGGCGAAAAGGGCATGGAAGATAAGGCTAAGGATAAAAAGCATATGACCTTTTATGAGGCAGCAGGTCTTGCACAGACAGCCGAGGTAAATGAGTTGTGGCTTACACATTTTAGTCCGTCTCTTAACTATCCTGATGAATATATTAAGGAAGTCAGAAAGATATTTAAAAATACTTACGCCGGTAAAGACGGCCAGTCCGTGGAATTAAGATTTTCTGAGGAAGAATAGCCGGTAAGAAAAATAGCGGTGAGGATACCGCGAAAGGAAAGAATAGATATGGGTGAGGTTCATTCAGATAAGGATATATTAATACTTGCAATCGAAAGCTCCTGTGACGAGACAGCGGCAGCAGTAGTTAAGAATGGCAGGGAGATGCTTTCAAACGTTATTTCCTCCCAGATAAAGCTGCATACTCTTTATGGTGGAGTAGTGCCGGAGATTGCATCAAGAAAGCATATCGAGAAGATTAATCAGGTAATAGAGGAAGCTCTTAAAGAGGCAGAGGTTACGCTTGATGATATTGATGCCATAGGTGTAACTTATGGTCCGGGACTTGTGGGTGCACTGCTTGTAGGTGTGTCTGCGGCGAAGGCAATAGCATTTGCGAAGAACAAACCGCTTATCGGAGTTCATCATATTGAAGGTCATGTAAGTGCCAATTTTATAGAACATAAGGATTTGAAACCACCATTTCTCTGTCTTATAGTGTCCGGAGGACATACCCACCTTGTTATGATGGAGGACTACGGTAAGTTTAAGATTATAGGCAGAACAAGAGACGATGCGGCAGGAGAGGCTTTTGATAAGGTGGCTAGAGCGATTGGACTTGGTTATCCGGGCGGACCTAAGATTGATAAGGCTGCTAAGGAAGGCAACCCTCATGCCATGGAGTTTCCTAGAGCCCATGTGGCAGATTCACCTTATGATTTCAGTTTCAGTGGTCTTAAGTCAGCGGTGCTGAATTATATTAACCATGCTAAGATGCTTGGAGAAGAGATATCTGTGCCGGATATTGCAGCATCCTTTCAGAATGCAGTAGTTGATGTGCTGGTAGAACACAGTATGCTTGCGGCAAAGGAATATGGCGTGGACAAGATTGTTATGGCTGGAGGCGTTGCTTCTAATTCTGCACTTCGTGAGGGTATGAGAAAAGCCTGTGAGGAGAATAACCTTGAATTTTATTATCCTTCACCGGTTCTCTGCACCGACAATGCGGCAATGATAGGTGCGGCGGCATATTATGAGTATATGAATGGAACAAGACATAGCTGGGATTTGAATGCAGTGCCTAATTTGAAACTGGGCGAAAGATAAAGTGTATTTATTGTGATTAATATTTTGCAACTTGTATATTTATTTTAAGTGCACGATAGATGTGGAGATTTTTATGGCAGATACAAAAGTAACAGCGATTGTTCTGGCGGCAGGCCAGGGTAAGCGAATGAACAGTAATATACAGAAGCAGTTTATGCTGATTAATGAGCTTCCGGTTCTTTATTATCCGTTAAAGGCCTTTGAGGACAGCAGTGTGGACGAAATTATAGTTGTAACCGGCGAGGCAGAGATTGAATACTGTAAATCAGAGATTGTAGAGAAGTATGGTTTTTCAAAGGTTAAGGCAGTGGTTGCCGGAGGCAAGGAACGCTACGATTCGGTATATAATGGACTCAAAGCCTCTAAGTGTGACTATGTGCTTATACATGATGGAGCCAGACCATTAATTAATGCAGATATAATTGAAAGAACTATAGCTGCTGTTAAGGAGTATGATGCCTGCACAGTAGGTATGCCGGTTAAGGATACTATAAAGATATCCGATGAGAATGATATGGTAGTAAGTACACCATCGAGAAAATATGTGTGGCAGATTCAGACACCGCAGGCATTTAAGTATGAACTTATTATGGAGGCTCATGAAAAGCGTCGCAGCGGTCAGGTTGAGAATGCCAATGTGACTGACGATTCCATGCTTGTTGAAGAACTGATGCATCATTCGGTAAAGCTTGTTAGCGGAAGCTATTCCAATATGAAAGTCACAACACCGGAAGATATATTTATTGCTGAGATTTTGTTAAAGAATGAAGCATAGATTAGCAGGGGAACATTGCTCGTAACGTTGGTATAAATTACTTTAAATGACGGTTAATATTTTGTTGACAAAATAAAATAGCTTTGATAAAATCAAAATCGGAGACTCGGCTTTTATGGAAAGTCTGTCAGGGAGAATACGTCGAAGACTGAAAGCGTATTTGAGATGAGTAGTAAGTTTGGGAACACTCCGGTAGTTATAAAACTTAATAATTAAAAGAGGATACATTTTGTATCAATGCGGGTGGCACCGCGGGTCAAATTTTAGTTTGCTCGTCCCGGGAATATTAATAATATTCTCGGGATTTTTTTATTTTTTATCATAGGAGGTTTTGTTATGTATAGAACACAATTCTGTAACGACATTTGTGATGAGCATATCGGCAAAACTGTCCAGCTTGCAGGATGGGTTGATGTTGTTCGTGATCATGGTGGTGTTATATTCATTGATTTGCGCGATTATACAGGTGTAACACAGGTTGTTGTACACGATGAAGAGATGCTCAAGAATGTAAATCGTGAGACTGTTATATCTGTAAGCGGTATTGTTGAGAAACGTGCACCGGAAACTGTTAATACTAAAATTGCAACAGGTTATGTTGAACTTGTTGCAGATTCACTTAAGATACTCGGTAAAAGCCGTAATATGTTACCTTTTGAAGTGAGATCATCTCACATGAGCAAGGATGAATTACGTCTTAAATATCGTTATCTTGATCTTCGTAATCCTAAAAATCACGACAAGCTTGTTATGAGATCAAAGATAATCCGTTATATGCGTAATAAGATGGAGGAAAAGAATTTCCTTGATATGCAGACACCTATTCTTACTGCATCATCTCCGGAAGGAGCACGAGATTTCCTTGTGCCTAGCCGTAAGCATCCGGGCAAGTTTTATGCTTTGCCACAGGCACCACAGCAGTTTAAGCAGCTTCTTATGGTATCAGGCTTTGATAGATACTTCCAGATAGCACCTTGTTTCAGAGACGAGGATGCAAGAGCTGACCGTTCACCGGGTGAATTTTACCAGCTTGACTTTGAGATGGCCTTTGCAACCCAGGAAGAGGTGCTTGAGATATGTGAGGATGTAATTTACGATACTTTTAAGGAGTTCTCAGATAAGAAGATTACTCAGAGACCATTTAACCGTATCACATATGCAGATGCCATGATGAAATATGGCTCAGATAAGCCGGACCTTCGTAATCCGCTTATAATTTGTGACCTCACAGAGTTCTTTTCAGATGTAGATTTCCCTGCATTTAAGGGCAAGCCGGTTAGAGGTATTGTGGCTGACTGTACAGGAAAGTCAAAGAAGTTTTTCGAAGATTCATTAAAGTTTGCAACTTCTCCGGAGGTAGGACTTGGAGGACTTGGATATATTACATTAAAAGAAGGTGTATTCGCAGGCCCTATCGCTAAGTTCTTAACTGACGCTAAAAAGGCTGAGATTGTTGAACTTACAGGTGTAAAAGAAGGAGAGACCCTTTTCTTTATTTGCGATGACAAGAAAAATGACACCGAAAAGAAAGCCGGACATATACGTTCATGGCTTGCAAGAAAGGAACAGCTCGACTTAATTCGTGATGATGCTTTCGAATTCTGTTTCATAGTTGATTTCCCAATGTACGAAATAGATGAAGAAACAGGAGACACTATCTTTACACACAACCCATTCTCAATGCCACAGGGCGGAATGGACGCACTTCTCGGTGATGACCCTACAAAGGTTCTCGCTTATCAGTACGACCTTGTATGTAACGGTATAGAGTTGGCATCAGGTGCTGTTCGTAACCATGATATCGATATAATGAAGAAGGCATTTGAAATTGCAGGATATTCAGAGGATGAGCTCAAGTCAAGATTCAATGCGCTTTATACAGCGTTCCAGTATGGTGCTCCGCCACATGCCGGTATGGCTCCTGGTATTGATCGTACTGTAATGCTTCTTACAGGAGATGAAAAGATTCTTGAGGTTATTGCATTCCCGCTTAATGGTAATGCACAGGATCTTTTACTTGGTGCACCAAGTGAAGTTACAAACCAGCAGTTAGAGGATGTTCATCTTCTTGGTAATAACAGTGCACTTGCAGCTCGTGGTTTAGCAACCGGTGCCGGTAAGCAGCGCAGTGAAAAGCGTTCAACATTTTCAAATGCACAGCAGCTTAACCAGTTATCATTAACTGAAGAAGAAGAGAATAATATGCAGAACATTTTCAAGAATATGAAAGAGAGTGAAGATGCACTTAAGAATATTGACACTGAAAATGTTGAAGAAATGATATATGTTATGCCTATGACCAATGTTCTTCGTGAAGATGAGAGAAAGCAGCCATTTTCCAGAGAAAGCCTGTTAGAGGGTGCTCCGGAGCGTAGTGAAGACAGTTGGCAGGTGCCACGACTTGTAAAGTGAGGTGCGTAAAATGAATTATTATACAGTGCAATTATCTGATAAGGGAATGGTAGCTGTTGACGATACTATTCTCGTAAAAGGTGCGCAGACCGGTGCAGGTTCGCGTATATTAGAAGGTTTTAAGCCATTGTTTAGTGCAGAGGCAGTTACCCGCCTTGAAGACAAGGGATACACTATTTCCGGGAAAACTCATGTAGGTGAGTTCGGTCTTGACCTGGTAGGCGAATTTTCTTACTATGCAGAAAAAGAAGATACGCTTAAAGGTGCAGCGGCAGAGCTGGTAGCAAAGGGAGAGGTGAAAGCAGCCCTGGGTGTTGATATGAATGGAGCTACACGTCGTGCGGCAGCTCTTTCAGGTGTTGACTTTTTAAAGCCTACCTATGGTACAGTTTCACGATACGGAATTGTTTCCTGTGCAGCATCAGGTGAGCAGATGGGTGTTTATGCCGGAGATGTTGAAGGCATAAAAGAAATTATGGACGTAATTGCCGGTCATGATGAAAAGGACGGCACAAGTCTTAAAGAAGAAAAGTATATTTATAATACAAACGAAGCGGTTGAAGGCAAGCGTGTTTGTATTATTAAGGAATTACTTGATAAAGCTGATGAAAAAGTACGCGAACGTGTGAATGCTTTTGCAGATAAGCTTCGTGCAAAGGGTGTAGTGGTTGAAGAGATTTCTTTTGATATTTTTGATGTTGCAAATACTACATGGCAGATACTCATGACAGCAGAAACCTGCAACAATGTTTCACGTTATGATGGTGTAAAATTTGGCCACCGTGCTGCAAACTATAGAAATATCGATGAGTTGTATGTGAATACAAGAACAGAAGGTTTTAATTTCCTTACAAAGGCTGTTATACTCTACGGCTCAGATGTATTATCAAAGAACCGCTATGATGACTGCTATGGCAAGGCACTGAAGGTTCGTCGTGTAGTCGCGGATAAATTTGAAGAGCTTATGAAACAGTACGATGCTGTGCTTACACCTGTATGCAGCAAAACTGAATATAAGGCCTATGATATTAATGAAGCCTTTATGTATGTTTTCAACGAGAGCGTATTTACTGCTGTTGCTAACCTTATTGGCACCCCTGCACTTGTAAGTGGCGGAGTTCAGCTTATGGGTAAGCACTTTAGTGAAAGTGTTCTGCTTAGCCTTGCGGGCAGTACTGAAAGGGTAGGTGAATAATTATGAAATATGAAATTGTCATCGGACTTGAAACTCACGTAGAACTTAGTACCGAATCTAAGATATTCTGCTCCTGTGGCGGACACTCAGCAGCTAAGGAGCCAAATGATTGTGTATGCCCTGCTTGTAGCGGTATGCCGGGAATGTTACCGGTAATGAACAAGCGTGTAGTTGAACTTGCGGTTACGGCAGGTCTTATGCTTAATTGTGAAATCAGCAGATATACTACTTTTGATAAGAAGAATTATTATTATCCGGATCTTCCTTGTGCATATCAGATTACCCAGCTTAATCATCCGATATGTACAAACGGATGTGTAACCCTTAAAACTTCCGGGGGCGAACGTGATATCCATATCAAGCAGATTCATATGGAGGAGGATGCAGGTAAGTTAGTTCATGCAGGAAAAGCATCTTTCGTTGATTTTAACCGTACCAGCGTTCCGCTTATTGAAATTGTTACACAGCCGGATTTCAGAAGTGCTGAAGAGGTTTTGGCTTATCTTAATAAGCTTAAGTCAATGTTCCGTTCAAGCGGTATTTCAGAATGCGAAGAGGGTGCAATGCGTTGTGATGTAAATATTTCAGTTCGTCCTGAGGGAAGCACCGAGTTTGGTGTGCGTACTGAGATTAAGAATATGGCTTCTTTCGAGGCTATCGAGAGAGCAATTCAGTATGAAACACAGCGTCACATGGATGCACTTGAATTTGGAACAGAGGAGCTTGTTCAGGAGACCAGACGTTTTGATGATGTGAGCGGAAAGACTTTCGCTATGCGTAACAAGGAAACAGAAGCAGATTATCGTTATTTCCCTGATGCAAATCTTATGCCGATTATTATTGATGATGAATGGCTGGAGAAGATTAAGGCAGCTAAGCCTGTTGCTATTGATGAAAAGGCAGAGGAGTACAGAGCAGCCGGTATTTCAGAAAAAGAAATTGACATGATAATTCACAACCATAAGATCGGTAAGTTGTTAGATGATGTGGTTGCCATGGGTTGTAATGCAAAGAATGCTGCAACCTGGATTCTTACAGATTGCGTTGGTGTTCTTCGTAAGAGTGGTAAACTGCTGGCTGATCTTGAAATTACAGCTAATGATCTTGCAGCAATAATTAACATGGTAGACAGCGGCAAGGTTAACAGAAATATCGGTAGAAAGATTCTTATCGCAGTGATTGAGGATGGTGTTGATCCTGTTGCCTACTGCAAGGAAAATGCTCTTGACAGCAAGGTTGATACATCTACAATGGAGAGCGTTATAGATAGGGTTCTTAGTGAAAACGCTCAGGCAGTTGAAGATTATAAGAATGGTAAAGTTAAAGCAAAGCAGGCATTGTTCGGTGCTTGTATGAAAGAATTGAAGGGTGCTGGAGATACAGCGGTAATTAAAGAACTTCTGGATAAAAAATTAGATAACTGTTAGAAATGATGCGGGAGAGTTTTCTCCCGCTTTGTCCTAGGAGAAGATATGAAAAAAATACTGTTAATTTTAGTCGGTGGAACCATCTGCACTGCATTAAATGAAAATGGTAATCTTGCGGTTAATGAAAAGGCAGGAGCCTTGCTAAAAACAAATTATGAAAAGTCTGATTCGCCATATGCAAAAAGTGTGAGAATTGATTTGAGTGAAAACCTGTTCATTTTAAGTGAGAATATGACCGTTTATAAGTGGAACCGGATAATCGATACCTATCGCAAATATTCTGTAAAGGATGTTTATGACGGCATTGTTATAGCTCATGGTACTGATACACTGGCATATTCTTCGGCACTCTTTTCAATGTTACTTAGCAGTGTTAATATTCCTGTCTTTTTTGTATCTGCAAATGAAAGTCTGCAATCTGAGAGAACTAACGGTAATGAAAACTTTAAGTATGCAGTTGAGTGTATTTGCAGAGGAATAAAACCTAATGTTTATGTAACATATAAAAATCTGTCAGACGGACAAATGTATTTACATATCGCTTCAAGACTTCGACAGTGTGAAAACTATTCCGAAGATTTTTATAGTGTCGGAGCACTTAATATAACGGATATATCTGAACACAATTATAAAGAATATTTTGAAGAGCTGGATAAGATTTATCCGGTGAGTAAAAGAAAGTCCGTTGTTAATATAATGGGTGAAT
Source organism: Lachnospiraceae bacterium (assembly GCA_045603305.1). Classification (GTDB taxonomy): domain Bacteria; phylum Bacillota; class Clostridia; order Lachnospirales; family Lachnospiraceae; genus JAFRXK01. The sequence continues at coordinate 21,814 of JAZULV010000002.1, forward strand.
GGAAGCTTAAAGAATGTATACTCATGATTGAGCCTTATGTGGGAATAAATTATGATGTTTACGACTATGGTAAATTTTTAGCAGTCCTTCACGGAACTTTTCATTCAGGTACTGCCTGTGCAGAGAAAAATGAAAAGGATAATGAGTATGGTAAAAATTCAATTCTTTACTTGTTAGATTGTTGCTTTGAAAAACAGCCACCGGTAGATGTGTATTTTTCTCCTTCGATTCACAAAAAAGGAACCTATGAAACGGTTTCAGTTATCGCAGAGCATGAAGTGAATGGAAAAAAAATTGACTTTCTCTATGGATATACTAAAGAAATGGCATATGCTAAGTTATTAATAGCGTATTCACTTTTTGAGAATGAAGAAGAGAGAAGAGATTTTATTTATAATGAATACAATTTTGAAAGAATAGATGTGAATTTATAATGACAAGGAATGATAAAATGACAGACAGATTATACGAGCGTGATGCATACTGCAGAAAGTTTAGTGCGATTGTAGAATCCTGCAGTTGTGAAAATGGTGTTTATAACGTTATCTTAAATCAAACCGCATTTTTTCCTGAAGGTGGCGGACAGGTAGCAGATGAAGGTTTTATAAATGGTATAAAAGTATTAGATGTTCAGCTTGAAGGGGATAAAATTATTCATAAAACAGAATCAGAAGTGCCGGTTGGAGCAGAAGTTGATTGTGAGATAGACTGGGAACTTCGTTACAGCAGAATGCAGAGCCATACCGGTGAACATATTCTGTCAGGTGTGGTACATTCTCTTTTCGGATATGATAATGTGGGCTTTCATATGGGAGAGAGTATTATGCTGGTAGATTTCAATGGTGCTATTTCCAAGAGTGACATTGAAAAAATTGAAATTGCTTCAAATAAGGCAATTTATAAAAATGCTGATATAACTGCTTTCTATCCTACAATGGAAGAGATTGAAAAACTGCAATATCGAAGCAAGATAGAAATACGCGATGATATTCGAATTGTTGCCATAGGCGATGATATTGATTGTTGTGCATGCTGTGCTCCTCATCTGGCTAAAACAGGAGAGGTAGGTTTAATAAAGGTTATTGATTCCTATTCATATAAGCAGGGAACACGTATAGAGATGGTTGCAGGTATTAACGCATTGAAGGATTATATGAATTTAAATGCGTCCCATAAAAATCTGATGAAAACACTGTCAGCTTCCAGACAAGGTGTGGAAGCTGCTGTCCGTGACCAGAATACTCTTTGCCAGACATTAAAGGGTGAGAATCAAAGAATCTCAAAAAAACTGGCGTTATGTGAACTTGAGAGGAATAAGATTGGAGATTCTGTTTATTCCATATCGAATAATCTGGGGTATGATGAATTACGATATTGCTCAAATTATTTGATTGATAATGAATGCAATACATGTCTGTTGCTGTCAAAAAATGATGATGATAGTTTTATTTATGTGGTGAGCAGTAAGAAGACTGATGTAAGAGTTCTTGTAAAAGAATTAAATGATACTTTTTCCGGTAGAGGCGGAGGACAGAGTAATTATGCCCAGGGAAAAATGCAGCCTGCTTCTGAGGAAGAGCTAAGACTCGTTATCGAAAAAATGTTAAATAAAATACTATAGAAATAGCAGTTTGCAATAAAAATAAAAAAAATTAAAAAAACTGTTGACAATGATAATGTGCTGTTATATAATACATCTTGCGTTGCGAAAGCGACGGTAAATAAAGCACTTCGGGGTGTGGCTCAGTTTGGCTAGAGCACCTGGTTTGGGACCAGGGGGTCGCAGGTTCGAATCCTGTCACCCCGATTTTACAGTTATAATAAACTGTGTTTGATATGCGGGTGTAGTTCAATGGTAGAACACTAGCCTTCCAAGCTAGATACGTGGGTTCGATTCCCATCACCCGCTTAATTCTCTTCATAGGGGAATTAACAACATTTCGTTGTGTGTGTCTGTAGCTCAGCAGGATAGAGCAACGGCCTTCTAAGCCGTGGGTCGCGGGTTCGAATCCCTCCAGGCACGTTACGCCGCATATAGCGGCATATTTTATAATGGTGGATATAGCACAGTTGGTTAGCGCGTCAGATTGTGGCTCTGAAGGTCATGGGTTCGAATCCCATTATCCACCCTCTGATGTGCAGTGGTTGATATAAACTATTGCACATTTATTGTATGTAGAATTGATATATGCATTGGGCTATCGCCAAGCGGTAAGGCACAGGACTTTGACTCCTGCAGTCGTTGGTTCGAATCCAACTAGCCCAGTTAAAGAGTAAGGGAACGAGGTTTTGTGATATTGATTGCAGGACTTCGTTCTTTCGCATTAAACGAAGAAACGGAGCTTAGGCAGTGTTTTATATTAATAAAATACAAAGTGTTTTGGGTTTGTATTGAAAGGTCACTTGGATTGTCGTATAATAATTATGAGAAGATTATATTATTTAGTATTCATAATGTATTTAGGAGGTAGATTGTATGGCAGCATATCCAACACCACATATTGATGCGAAACCGGAGGATTTTGCAAAGACTGTTCTTATGCCGGGAGACCCGTTAAGAGCGAAGTTTATTGCAGAGAATTTTATTGATAACCCGGTCCTTGTTAATAATGTACGAGGAGTTCAGGGATATACCGGAACTTATAAAGGAGAAAAGGTATCTGTTATGGCAAGCGGTATGGGCATGCCATCAATCGGAATATACAGCTTCGAATTATACAAGCACTTTGGTGTACAGAATATTATCCGTGTTGGTAGTGCTGGTGCAATCAGCAAAAACGTTAACGTAAGAGATATTGTAATCGGAATGGGTGCA
>JAZULV010000003.1:0-8373 GCA_045603305.1 Lachnospiraceae bacterium
TAAAATTACGTAAACTAGAATCTATTATACCAATGTCTATACTATCAGCTTATTTATTGCTGATTATGATTATTAGCTTGATGCATGGGGATGCATTTATGTTCGCTCTATTTGTAATAATAATTGTAGTAGTTGTGCTAATATTTGCATATTCATATGTTATTAACAAGTTTAATGTATCTGCCAAGGTTAATATTACATTAAGTGTGGTTGTTGGAGCAGTTGTAAGTTTGCTAATATTGCCAACTGTGTTGATAATTGTTTTAGTAATGTGTGATGGTAATGCAATATATGAAGGTGCCGAATATGATAACAAAGGAAATCTTGTAATGTCTGAAGATAATATTCCGGTATCATTGGCGGACTTTGGAGTTGAGAAATTAGAATATAGTAATGATTCGTGGGGACAGAGTACATTTTTAGCGAGCAAATATTATTATACATCAGAAAAAATAAGTAGAGATAATTTCACATTATATTATGAAATATATTATAGTAAGTATGATTTCTTAATTAATTCATATTTCAACAAGGTGATAAGAGGCAGAGAGATTAGTGAAACAGATTCGTCAGCTTGGAAAGCAAAAAAGGCATATTTAGATGATAGAGGAAATGCAATAGTTGTGTATGATAACTATGTGTTGGTTTGTTACCATATAGATGAGCTTGATGTAATTGAGTATAATGTAAGTGAGATATTTAAGACTGTTTTTGAAAATGTAGATGTTAATTAGTTAATACTAAAATGCGAAAGATAGTTTTGGGCAGATTTTGATACTAGAAAGAGGTTGTTCTTTATGGGAGAGCAACCTCTTAAAGTTATATAATATCCGAATACCCTTCCGTAAAGTAACTCACCTGACTGGTAATTTCAAATCCGTTTTTCTTATAAAGCCTGAATGCCGGCAGGTTACCGCTGCTGACCTGAAGACTAATGGAGTCGAATTTACCTTTGGACAAAGCGAAAAGAGCAGCCACCATTTCATGGCTTAATTTATTGCCTCGGTATTCAGGCAACAGTCCGAAATTCCATAGGTATACGCTGTTATCATTACGTGTGGTAAGAAGCATCATGCCTATGATTTCATCATCTTTTTTAAACAGGTAAGAGTTTGTGTCGGAGTTGCTTTGAATATCGCCTAAAAGTTCATCTGCGAAATCTTCATTAATATCAAAGATAGTGCAATATAACTTATTGGTTAATTCGTAATCTTTAGTCTGCTCGATTTTTACAGAGTTAGCTTCCAATGATGCAAACGTAGCTTTTGCAGTCATAATATATTCGGAATATGATAAAGTAAAACCTAAATGATTGTAGGCTAACTGGCAGTCACTGCTTTTGCCATCGTACAGATATAAAATATCACGGTCTCCGATAAAATCATCATCTGCCTTGAGTGCGTATAATAACTTGGTAAAAAGACCTTTTTTGCGGTGGTCAGGACTTGTGAGTCCGTAGATTTCCACGAAGCTTTCATCAGCAGAGAACGCTGACAAAAAACTGACTAATTTATTGTTGTCATAGCACATTAGGAATAACTCGTCGTCGCTGGTTTCCTCCGGTGAAGGAAGTACAAGTGAAGCGGTGAGTTTGTCGTAGATTTTGCATTCGTTGAAAAGACCGGTTATATCATTAATCTGCTCTGAGCTAAGTTTGTTTGTCTTTATCATATTGTTTTACCTCTGTAAAGAAATTGTTATGTTTATGTAGATAGTATATGCATTAATGAGGGAATATTCAATATGGGAATTTATAATATTAATCTTTCTTGGATAATTAGTAGTATTTTTAGTGTTTTTCTGTTATACTTTAGTTGATAAAAAAGCATGAGAATGGTGGATATATTCTCAATGAAAGTAAATTTTGAAACTACTTTTTGATTAGCTGCAGATATGATGCAACAATCGTGCTTGTACTTGGAAATATCAATTCCAACAAAGTACATGGACATAGAAATATACCTCTTGAATTAGTATTTAGGCACTGAAGTCTTCCACAGAGAATTCGGCTGTGTAAACATGTAAATAGAAACGTCAAGCGTTAACAAACTAATTACCAGTAATAGACGAAAAGCTGTGGTCTGAGATACCTTCGAACAGTCAAAACTTAATGTTATAGGAACAGATCCACAGTGCCTTTTTAAACTATATCAGAGATGGATTTAAATACCCAGAGTTAATCTGGAGAAAGGAAAAAATCCAATTACCATCTAAGATAATTGGATTATACGTATGTTATGAAGAAACTGTTTTTGTTCATCGCACTTGTTATGGCTTTGGGTGTTTGTCTTTCCGGTTGCTACTTGATGAAGGAAATGTACAGTCCGGAAGACTCAGACAGGGTCGCTGCAAAGGGTACCGAGATGATGCAGGTGTGGCTTGACGAAAATATGCCGGACGCAAAACTGGAAGACTGTACAGCATTTATCGCATGGACTCGCTTTGACGGCAACAATTATCTGACGGATTATGCATCAGGACAAATCAGTCAAAACGGAGAAAAGACAACCTTCACAATTAACACAGTAACTGGTGCAGTGTATTTTGAAATGGATGCCAATACAAGACAGAAGTTTGAGGAGATTGTAGAATCCTATTTTGATGAAGTGATAGAAACTATTGGAATTATACCGGAAAGCGTAGATGAAGGATATGCATTTCAGTGCAATGTTATGGCTCCTACCAAAGACGGAGATTCAACAACAGAGGTTCCATGGGTATATTCGTTTGATTTCGGATTGCCGGCCGGCGTAGAGGATTTGGAAGCTTTTGTGCGTAATCCTCAATCCCGTTTACCTATTTATATCAGTAAGCCTGAGACTACGGTGTCGGATGCTACAGATCTGTCTGCCTATGATCTTGCTACCATGGAAAAGCTGGAAGATGAATATGGCTTGCATATCGGTTCCATGCATATTGAAAATAGCTATCAATATTTCAATAAGATTGACAAGTGGGACGAGACGCGTACAAGCTTGTGGGAATATGGATGTTGGCTTGAAGCAGATGGATATGAGTTGTATGGCCGTGTACATGAACGAGAAGAAGTACGGGATATTGAAACGAATGAAGTAACTGTATCTGATCAAAAGGCTAACCCTGAAACCGATCTGTTTTTTGAGCAAACTGATTATGGCTTCCGTTGTTCTTTGCAGAAAAAAGACTTGGATGTTTCACTCATAATCAAAGCATATGAAGGTGCTGAAATACTGAATTACGATTATTATTATTGTGATATAGAAGAGAATCCTTCAGATGAAAGCTTAGAAACTATCTGGTTGGAACGGAATGGCTATTATGTGCTGGCATCCGGTACCAATCATTCTGCATTGCAGCTCTATGATGGAAAAAAACTTGTGCGTAAGGAATAAACAGAATGCAAGTATGTTCCTATGGAGACAAAGTGTTATTTGTACTACAAGAAGCTCGTTTTTTGCTACCGACTTCCGGAGTATCAACACCAAGTATTGATATGATGATGCTTTGTGTTCCAAACAAGCATTTGGACCGTTTGAACAGGGTATGTTTATAAAGGGGGATACTGAAAAGTCAACCATAACGGCTTTCTGATGGAGGTCTGTATTATATAAGTGGAAGATTTTAACGCGGGAGAGTCCACGCCATATAGTGGGGAATTGTAAACTCAGAGGGAGCCGGTTGTGCTCCCCTTGTTTTTTAGGAGAAGCATACGGCAGAATTTAATTTGTACAGTGTTACAGATTAATATGTGAATGACTTCGTGGAATAATTAGCAACAAAAGATAAGCACATTTAGAATAATAAATAAACATACTTGGTAAATATAATTATAAAGTAAATTTTGATGGAGGCATTATGGCAGATAAACTTAAAAAGAGAGAAGAAGTAGATATAAAGGACACTTGGGCGCTTTCAGACATTTTCGGGAGCGATGAAGCCTGGGAGAAAGAGTTTGAGCGAATTTCGTCAGAGGTTCCAATGTACAGTGATTTTGAGGGAAAGCTTGGGCAGTCTGCGAAGATACTTTACGACTGTTTTGTTTTTGATGAGAAGATGGGACTTGCAATTGACAGACTGTACAATTACGCGTTCATGAAGTCGGACCAGGATACTTCTAACACAAAGTACCAGCAGTTTGTAGGAAAGGCGGCTAGCCTTTGGGCAAGTGCAGCCAGTGCTTCAGCATTTATTTCTTCGGAGATTCTTGAGATTGACAAGGAAGTGCTTGATGAATACAAGAAGAGCAGTGACGCGGTGAGAAGCTTTGACAGGAAGTTGGAGCTTATAGAAAGAGACAGGGCGCATACCAGAAGCAGTGAGATAGAGGCGCTTCTTGCAGATTCCTTTGAATGTACCGCAGCTTCATCGGATATTTTCAAGATGTTTAATAACGCCGATACAAAGTTCGACCCTATCGAAAATGAAAAGGGTGAGCTTGTGGAGATGAGCCACGGCCGCTATGTAACCTTTATGGAGAGTAGTGACAGAAGGGTGCGTAAGGCAGCCTTTGAATCCATGTACAAACCATTTATTAATTACAAGAACACCCTTGCGGCGGCATTTTCAGGCAATGTTAAGAAGTCGGTGTTCTATGCGAAGGCGTATAAGTTCAATTCATCAATAGAGTATCATTTGTCAGATGCCAATGTTCCGATAAAGGTGTATGACAGTCTTATTGAGACAGTTCATAAATACATGCCGCTTATGTATAAGTATGTGGCTCTTAGAAAGAAGGTTTTAGGTGTCGATGAGCTTCATATGTACGATGTCTACACCCCAATTGTGCCGGACGTGGAGATAAAGGTAGGCTATGATGAAGCGAAAGCTATAATAAATAAAGCCCTTGCACCTATGGGCAGGGAGTATCTTGACGTGCTTAATGAGGGCTTTAATAATCGCTGGATTGACAGTTGTGAGAATGAAGGCAAGCGTAGCGGTGCCTACTGCACAAGTGTACATGATGTTCATCCTTATGTGCTTACTATTTACAAAGGTAATTTAGACAGTGTATTTACACTGATTCATGAGATGGGTCATGCAATGCATTCATGGTTCTCTGACAGAAACCAGACCTATACTAACTCCCAGTATAAGATATTTGTGGCAGAGGTTGCTTCTACATGTAACGAAGCACTTTTGAATAAATATCTCTTAGATACTGCTGAGGATAAAATGCAGAGGGCTTATATAATAAACCACTATCTTGATGGTTTTAAGGGCACACTGTTCCGCCAGACCATGTTTGCTGAATTTGAGAAAATCGCTCACGAAAAGTACGAAGCCGGCGAGGTGCTTACTGCTGAACTGCTTTGCAGTATTTATCGAGGACTAAATGAGCTTTATTTTGGCGAAGATATGATTATTGACAGTGAGATAGATATGGAGTGGGCGAGAATTCCTCACTTTTATTCTCCGTTTTATGTGTATCAGTATGCTACAGGTTTTTCAGCGGCAATAGCACTTTCAGAGAGAATTTCCGGCGGTACGCCTGAAGCTTTAGAGGATTATCTAGCCTTCTTAAAGGGCGGCTGTACCAAGGACCCTATTGATCTTCTTGTGGATGCCGGCGTTGATATGCGTACAAGTGCACCGGTGGAGGCTGCAATGAAAGTCTTTGAGAAACTGGTTACAGAGTTAGAAGAGTTGCTTGCCTAGAAAGCTGTTGTCGAATTGCATAATATATTTTTGTAAATTTGCATTTGTTTGGTAAGCATTTTTGTTTTAGAGTGATAGAATAGTTATAGAGCTTGTTTTAGATATATCTGTTGATAGGAGGGGATTCTTGTGACATTGTATGAGGCTATTTATAATAGAAGGTCGGTAAGAAGTTTTAAGATGGATCGAATGAGCGGAGAATTTTTTCACCAGCTTGATAAATATATGGAGACTATATCGCCTCTGTATCCGGATATACGATGTCACATTGATATAGTATGTACTCTTGACAGTAATGTGTTCACAAAAGGATTTTTCAAGGTTAAGGCTCCTTATCTTATAGTTTTCAGGTCAGAGGGAAACTATGAGGCCCACGAGAATGCGGGATATATCTTAGAGCAGATTGTTTTATATCTTGCATCCAAGGGAATAGGAAGCTGTTATCAGGGAGCAGCAAATGTATCCTATGATACTGAATATCCTGAATTAGTGCCATGTATGGTGGTGGCCTTTGGCTATACCGAGTCTAATCCTCACAGAGATGCGATAAATGCCAAGCGTAAGCCTTTAAAAAGTCTTTGTACATTAAAGAGCGACTATGATATAGAGTTGATGAAATTGCTGGAAGCTGCAAGACTGGCTCCGTCAGCAGTTAACAGCCAGCCTTGGAGATTTGTAGTTTATAGTAACCGTATACATGTATTTGCTAAAACAGATAGTATTATTGAGAAGTACAGTGACATGGTGTCAGCGGTTGATATGGGTATTGTTCAGTGCCATCTTATGATTGCAGCTGAGGAGCAGTGGATGAAAGCAGAGCTTAAGAAGCTTGATTCGGTATCGGATAAGGGTATTAAGAATCACAAGTATATTAAGACTATGATTATCCAGGAGCGATAGTTTGTTATAGATATTCTTGTAAAAATACAGGAGATTATAGTAGCGGCGTTGATTTCAACAATGTAATTTTTGGTATTTTGCAAAATATTTAAACAATTCGATAAAAAGTTGTTTTTAGTGGTTGACAAAATGAAAAGTATATAGTATTATATTTTTTGTCATTTGGAGAACATCTTCAAAGTGCGCGAGTGGCTCAGTGGTGGAGTATCGCCTTGCCAAGGCGAGGGTCGCGGGTTCGAATCCCGTCTCGCGCTTATATCTGAATATCAGATAGATAATTACATACTCGAAGAGTAATCTTCAAAGTGCGCGAGTGGCTCAGTGGTGGAGTATCGCCTTGCCAAGGCGAGGGTCGCGGGTTCGAATCCCGTCTCGCGCTTTTATTATTTTGAAACCTCAGGTGCTTTTGGCATTTGAGGTTTTCTGCTTATTAATCTTCAGTTACGTTTTTATATGCAAATGTTTGAATAGCTTTACCAATGATAGAAAAAGAGAGGAAGATGGTTATGAATCATGCAGATAAAGCAGAGATGTATTTTAGTAATAATTATAATTGCTCACAGGCAGTTTTTGCGACTTTTGCGACAGAATTAGGTTTGGATGAAGAAGTTGCCTTAAGAATAGCTACACAGTTTGGTGGCGGTGCCCGTAAGGGTGAGATGTGCGGAGCAGTTTCCGGAGCGTTGATGGTTTTAGGCTTAAAGTATGGTCACTGCCATTCAGATGATATGGAGGAAAAGGGAAGGGCTTATCAGATTGCAGAAGATTTCATGAATAGATTTATAGCGGAGAAGGGAACTGTTGTATGCAGAGAACTTTTAGGATATGACGTTTCTAAAAGTGAAGATATGATAAAAATTAAGGAATTAGGATTGTTTAGTACTACATGTCCGGAAATGATACGATGTGCCACAGTAATTGTGGAACAGATGATGAAAGAATTACAGTGAGGTTGATTAGAGGTGGCGTATACTTAATGTCTAAGAAAAAAGTGGCTTTTATATGTGTTCATAATTCCTGCCGCAGTCAGATTGCAGAGGCACTGGGAAGACATTTGGCAGGTGATGTTTTTGAAAGTTATTCAGCCGGTACCGAAACAAAGCCTCGGATAAATCAGGACGCGGTAAGGCTTATGAAGCAGATTTACGGAATAGATATGGAGGATAAGCAGTATTCAAAGCTTATCAGTGATATTCCGGAAGTGGATATGGCAATTTCTATGGGATGCAATGTGAGCTGTCCCTATATCGGCAGAGACTTTGATGATAACTGGGGCCTGGCTGACCCGACAGGCCAGGGTGACGAGGAGTTTATAAAGGTTATACGAAGTATTGAGGAGAAAATACTTGCGTTAAAGAATTCTCTTACCTAGCTTTAATTTATGGAAGTCAGGGTAAGAGAGCTTATTTGTAAAGTTAGATTGTAAAACTTATAAATGTTTTCAGTTATGCTTCAATTGTTTCTGAAAATCTAAGCAGGTACCCGTCAGGGTCAAGAACCAGCAGCTCTTTTTCGGTATAGGTAATGTTGTTGCATTTGTATTGACTTATGAAAATATTTTTATAGGGCCGGATATTATTTTTGCGTAATTTTGAGGCTATTTCATCTATATTATCAATTTCGATTTGAAAGTTAATGCCTCTTCCAAAAGGGTATTCCATGATACCGGTATCCCAATTACCATTCATACTGTCTAACATTAACTGGGCTTCGCCTAAAGATATAAAGGCGAAGCCTTCGTCTCTTCTTTCGTATTCAAGAGTAAAACCAAGAATATCTATGTAAAAATGTTTTGATATATTAATATCTGATACAGTTAATTCAGGAATAAGTTTGTTG
>JAZULV010000004.1:0-52041 GCA_045603305.1 Lachnospiraceae bacterium
ATTTTGTTCTATAAGTTTATTATGGTCTCCTTGTTCAATAATACCTGTTTTATCAATAACAATTATATTATCTGCATTTTTTACAGTTGATAATCTATGTGCTACTACTAAAGTTGTTCTTCCTTTACTTAATTCATCAAGTGCTTGTTGAATTTGCATTTCTGTAACATTATCAAGTGCAGAAGTTGCTTCATCAAATATCAGAATCGGAGGATTCTTAAGAAATACCCTCGCAAGGGACAATCTCTGCTTCTGACCTCCTGAAAGCTTGACTCCGCGCTGACCGATATAAGTATCATAACCTTCCGGCAGAGACATAATGAATTCATGGGCATTTGCCGCCTTCGCCGCTGCAATAACCTCATCCTTAGAAGCTTTCGGTTTGCCGTACAATATATTCTCCATTACAGTTCCCGCAAACATATATACATCCTGCTGAACTATACCGATTGCCTTTCGCAAATCTTTCATGGCAATGTCCCTTACGTCCATACCATCTATTTTAACTGAGCCGCCATTCACCTCATAAAATCTCGGTATCAGACTGCATATAGTAGATTTTCCTACACCTGATGAGCCGACCAAGGCAACATATTCACCGCTGTTAACTTTTAAATTAAGATTGTTAAATATCATTGGTGTGTTCTCTTCATATCTGAAAGATACATTTTCAAATTCTACATCACCGTTAAAGCATTCAGGGTGCAATGGGTTTTCTTTATCCTTTAAATCAGGATTCATGGAGACTATCTCATAAAATCTTTCGTAGCCGCTCATACCATTCTGGAACTGCTCTGTAAGAGTCACCAGCTTCTTAATCGGTTCTGTAAAACTGCTTATATAAAGTAAAAATGCCAGCAAATCAGGAACACCAATATTTCCTCCCGCCAGAGATAAACCTCCGACTAAAATTACCGCAACTGTTATAAGCGTAGTAAATGCACCGAGTCCTGCATGATAAGTTCCCATATTATAATAACTGTCTTTTTTGCTCTCTAAGAACTTTTCATTACCTGCAGCAAACTTCTCCATCTCAATTTCTTCGTTAGAAAAGGATTTTACTACCCTTATACCGGAGAGGCTGTCCTCTATCTGGGAGTTTACGTCAGCAATCTTTTCCCTGTTGCGCTTAAAAGCCTTTTTCATGCGTCGGTTAAGCACAATTGCAAAAGCAACCATAAAAGGGATCATTATAAATGATGCAAAGGTAAGAGCGGTATTGATATTCCAGAGAATAATTAGTGAACCTACAAGCTTTATAATAGATATCACAATATCCTCCGGTCCGTGATGGCACAACTCGCTTATGTCAAAAAGGTCATTAGTCACCCTTGACATCAGCTGCCCTACCTTCTGATTGTCATAGAAAGAAAAGGATAACTTCTGATAATGACTAAACAAATCATGACGCATATCCCTTTCCATCCTTGCACCCATTATATGACCGTAGGTTCCGATGAAAAAATTACAAAAAGCTTCAACGAGCACAAGTACAACCATAACTATCACAAGTCCGATAATCATGTCTTTTGCCCGCTTTGCATCGAAATACACCACTGTACCGGTTATATATCTAATAATAAGCGGTATCATAAGAGTAACGCCTGCACCAAGGCAGGCGAAAAATAAATCAGCAAACAACATCCCTAAATAAGGACGATAATATGAAATAAATCTCCTAAGCTTCATATACTCTATAAACCTTTAATTACTTACCTAAAATCATTCTGGCTGCACCATAAATACCGGCATCATTGCCAAGGGTTGCAAGAGCAATCTTTGCCTTCTCCTCTTTAAGTGTTGCAAGATTATTATAGTGACCGCTAATAACATCAATAATGTACTGGCCAGCCTTTGATACACCACCGCCGATTACGAAAATCTGTGGATCGCATACGTATGAAACCTGCTGCATTACTAACGCAAGATACTTCATACAACTGTCAACTACTTCTATCGCAACTTTATCTCCAGCCTTCGCTGCATCAAGTACATCCTTACATGAGAAGTTCTCAATATCCCTAAGAGTTGAAGCCTCCTCTGTCTTTGCAAGAGCACGCTTAGCTTCCTTCACAATACCTGTAGCTGAAGCATACTGCTCAAGGCATCCCTTTGCACCACAGCCGCACTTGTCCGGCTCTGAAAGATTCACTGTGATATGTCCTACTTCACCGCCCATGCCTTTGCTTCCGTTTACAATCTGCTGGTCAAGGATGATACCGGCACCAACACCTGTACCAAGAGTGATAGCTGCAAGGCTTGTATATCCCTTGCCGCCGCCCTGCCACATCTCACCAAGAGCTGCAACATTAGCATCGTTACCAACCTTAACAGGAGCTCCGCCTAAAAGGGCACTTAACTCCTCGGCAGGATTCACCTTCTCCCAGCCAAGGTTAACACACTTCTCAACATAACCATTGTCCATAACCGGTCCCGGAACACCCATGCCGGCACCAACAAAGTCAGCCTTGTCAATACCCTTCTCCTCAAGCTTCGCATTGATTGAAGCCGCTATATCAGGAATAATATTCTTGCCGCCATCTTCTTTTCTGGTTACTACTTCCCACTTATCAAGGACTGTACCAGAGGTTTCAAATAAACCTAACTTTACTGTTGTTCCGCCTACGTCTACACCGACACATATCTTGCTCATCGCATATCCTCCCTGTTCTGTTAATCACAAATAATCTTGAAAACAGTCCGTTCTACTGACTCTTAGTTCTACTATAATACATTTACTCCATTAATTCAAATATGATTTAAGGATTTCAGCCTTGTCAGTTCTCTCCCATGATAAATCAAGGTCGTTACGTCCAAAATGACCGTAAGCTGCAGTCTGCTTGTAAACAGGTCTTCTTAAGTCTAACATCTTAATGATTCCGGCCGGACGTAAGTCAAAATTCTCGCGGATAATCTCAACAATCTTTTCGTTGCTAAGCTTGCCTGTACCAAAAGTCTCTACCATGATAGATGTAGGCTGGGCAACACCGATAGCATAAGAAAGCTGGATTTCACATCTGTCAGCAATACCTGCTGCAACAATGTTCTTTGCAACATATCTTGCTGCATAGGCTGCTGAACGGTCTACCTTAGTGCAATCCTTTCCTGAGAAAGCACCACCGCCATGACGGGCAACTCCACCGTAAGTATCTACGATAATCTTTCTTCCTGTAAGTCCACTGTCACCGTTTGGTCCGCCAATTACGAATCTTCCTGTAGGGTTAATAAAATACTTTGTATTCTCGTCAATAAGATGCTTTGGAAGCACAGGCTCAAATACATACTTCTTAATATCCTCGTGAATCTGCTCCTGGGTTACCTCCGGTGAATGCTGGGTTGAAAGAACTACCGCGTCGATATGTACCGGCTTATCATTCTCATCATACTCAACTGTAACCTGGCTCTTTCCGTCAGGCCTTAAATAATTTAACACACCGTCCTTACGAACCTTTGTAAGCTGTCTTGTAAGCTTGTGGGCAAGAGCAATTGAATAAGGCATATATTCCTCTGTCTCATTTGTAGCGTAACCAAACATCATACCCTGGTCACCGGCACCAATAGCCTCAATCTGCTCGTCAGTCATCTGGCTTTCCTTCGCCTCTAACGCCTTGTCAACACCCATAGCAATATCTGTAGACTGCTTGTCCAGCGATACCATAACTGCACAGGTGTTACCATCAAAGCCCTTGTCTGAGCTGTCATAACCGATTTCAAGCACAGTGTCTCTAACGATTTTCTGATAATCAATATTTGCCTTTGTAGTAATCTCACCCATTACCATAACAAATCCTGTGTTAGTACATGTCTCACAGGCAACACGACTCATAGGGTCCTGCTCTAATAATGCATCAAGTATTGCATCTGATACGGCATCACAGATTTTGTCCGGATGGCCTTCGGTAACTGATTCTGACGTAAATAAATATTTCTCCATTTGTTCCTCCTTGGATTGTAAACATGGTCTTGAAATTTTTACTCTTATATGCTTGTGTTAATATTTAAATTCTCGCAAGCTTAGGCTCCGGCGTAAACGCCTGCGATGCGCTTGCCAAGAATTTAAATATTAACGCAAGCAAGCAAACTAAAAGTTTCAAGATAAGTTAATAGTTGCTTCTGTCGGGTCTCTAATGGTTTTCCCGGGTTGGGCCGCCTGCGGCGGGATGTTTGTTTGTTTTGTTCCGAGGACGCATGTGCTTTTGCCCGGATGGGCCGCCTGCGGCGGAATATTTGTTGTTACAACGAGCAAACAAATTGTTTGCCCGGATGGGGCGCCTGCGGCGGAATATTTGTTGTTACAACGAGCAAACGAATGGTTTGCCCGGATGGGCCGCCTGCGGCGGGATGTTTGCCGGTAAAAAAATCGGATCACAAAGGACCCGATAATACTCAATATCAAATCCTCTTATTGATCGATTGCTCGCTCAGGCTGGCACCTTCCTTTACAGGGGTTGCCGTGGCTTCACAGATCCTTTGTATCTCCACCACTCTGAATAAGAGAGAAATAGATTATGCAGAAAGCATAAAAACTCTGCACAATATATATTTAATTGTGTCTATATCATAAAATACACGAACTATGTCGATTCGTCAACACTTAAATTACTTCCAGTTTAAATTTCATAATGTCGCGCTCTGTATCAACCAGCTCTATCACAGCCCCAAGACCTCTAAGCTTCTCATCAAAACTCTCGTAGCCTCGTAAAATATACTGTATCTCATCAACAACTGTATATTCATCCGCAGCAAGACCCGCAAGCACAAGCGCCGCACCGGCTCTAAGGTCCGGAGCAGTTACATCAGCTCCGGTGTAATGATCAACACCGTCGATAACTGCAACATTACCTTCAACCTTTATAGATGCTCCCATCTTAGTAAGTTCATCTACATACTTAAATCTATTTTCAAAAATACTCTCTGTCACAATGCTGGTACCACCTGCCAGTGCAAGGGCAACTGCTATCTGTGGCTGCATATCTGTAGGGAATCCCGGATACGGAAGAGTCTTTACGTGGGTATGCTTAAGCTTCGGCTTACCTACAACACGAATAGCATCATCAAACTCCACTACTTCACAGCCCATCTCCATAAGCTTTGAAGATATAGCCTCTAAATGCTTCGGTATAACATTCTTAACCATAATGTCACCCTTAGTAACAGCGGCTGCCATCATAAATGTTCCGGCTTCTATCTGGTCAGGAATAATGTAATACTCTGTTCCGTGAAGCTTCTTAACGCCTTTGATACGAATAACATCAGTTCCTGCACCCTTAATATTAGCACCCATGCTGTTTAACATATTAGCAACATCAACTACATGAGGCTCCTTAGCTGCATTCTCTATAGTGGTGGTTCCGTCTACCATAGCTCCTGCAAGCATAATATTAATAGTAGCACCTACTGACACCATATCCAAATATATATGTCCGCCGATAAGTTCTTTACCTTCTGCAATAACCATTCCTCGCGCTACTTCTGCATTGGCACCAAGCGCACGAAAGCCTTTGAGATGCTGGTCAATAGGACGGCTTCCTATATTGCAGCCACCCGGAAGTTCAACTTCTGCTTTTCTGAATCTTCCAAGCAAAGCACCTATAAGATAATAAGAACCCCTTATTTTCTTTATAGCATCTCCTGTAACCTTTGATGTGTATATTGTAGAAGCATCTATCTTAACAGTATGTCTGTCAACTCTGTCTACCTTCGCACCTATATCAGCTATTGCATCAATCAAGGCATTAATATCTTTAACATCCGGTAAATTATTTATTGTAACAAGCTCATCAGTCATAATAGCTGCCGCTAAAATTCCTAATGCAGCATTCTTAGCCCCCCCAATAACAACGTCACCCACCAAAGGGTTACCGCCTTTCATAACATATTGCATTATGCCACCTCAGTTATATATATTCTCTAACTATCAATAATAGACTTAAATGTTGTCGAAACATAAAAAATTGTCGACTTATCCCTCTCTCATCATTATATCATAAGAATACTTTTTGTAAATTAATTTTTATACAATTAAGACACACAAAGTTCACATTTCAACTATCTGACATAGGATAAATATACATTTCCATTAGAACTGAATAGATTTTCTGCGTCCTGCCAGGAAAGAGTGTAGGTATTCTGAAGCATTGTATCATACATTATTATTGTGTTGCTTCCGTAAAAACCAACAATCAGTTCTACTTTATCCTTTCCCGTATATACCATTACAGGACTTCCTTTATCTACATAATAAAGCACCTGATTCAGTATACATCCCTGAAGATCTAATGCACCATTGTCTAAGGAACTGTTCAAAATACTGTATGCAGATTTGCCTTTGCCCAACTCTTTTTCTGCATTCGTTTTCTTTCCTTCTAAACTTAATATAGTATTTACACAGGCAGCCAGTGTTGATGCTTCATCAGTGGCTGCAAATTCCGCCGGAACTTTTATACTTCTGACAGGACTTCTGTTTGCTCTGGTCCAGATATAATTCTGCTTACTGTCAACGACTATACCCATATTGTCATAGATCATCCCGATTGCATCTCCTACAGTCTCAGCAACTCCTGTAAGTTCTCCGCAGCTATAGGCGTAATAACGGTTATCCTGCTCTTTTTCTTCTGATGCCGCCATGGAAAGATTCTCTATTGCACTTGCAGGTATCTCCGGATAATTAATTGAGAACTCTTTTGATATGGCTATAGCCGGAAGTTCCAGACTATATACACGTTTTCTTAAGTTCAGTATCCTTGAGGTAATAGCTGATGACTTTTTCTCAGACTCCCAATTCTTAATGAGTACATCATCTGCAGCTTCGCTAAAGCTTCCTTCCTGAGTCTTTACCTGTCTATTTATTATAATTCTCTCATCATCAATAATTATACCACTTATATAATACCCATCTTTATAGTACTCGGCTTCAATCTCATATTCCTTATTTATTATCTCAAGTTTATACATCGGATAATTAACGACTGAAACGCCTTCTCTTATTATATCCTCTGCATAAGCCCTTCCGATTACCATATCACCATCGAGGAAGCCTAATACTCTGATAAACTCTCCTTCCTCAGCTTTAACAGTATGCTCTGAGCCATCAGTTAAAAACATCTGCCTAACCAGCGTACACTTACTCCAGTCATCCTGTTCCTGCCAAGCGGCAATGCCATTCTCGCCATCTACGGCATACATAGTATCAGAAAGTCCGTCTGCAATCTCAACATATTCCATTCCGCTAAAGTCAACTGAAAACAAACTGTCTCCAAATACCATATAATACATGTCATTACTTCCCATGAATGACAGTTTACCAAGGTCTTGTGCAATTACACCATAAGGTCTTGTTGACTGCATAAAGAATATTTCACTTAATGTATTTGTCTCGCTGGTATACTGATAAAACCCGACTCCGCACTTACCCTCATGAATTCCGCTGTTCATATATCCGGCTACAGTAAACTGAATATTACCGCTACTGTCTACCGATACTATCTGAAACTTATGGTCATCTAAAAGTGTTCGTACATCATTTACTTCTTCTTTAAAAGAAAAGACTCTTACAGCATTGTTTCTTGTAGAATTAAAACACCACAACTCTCCATCTGCAACAAATACATTGTACGCTCCGTTTGATGCTGCCTCTAACGGCAGATAATCCCCGGATACAATACCAATCTCTACATTGTTTGAACTGATTCGTTCTTCGTTAAATTCAAACCTTTCATTTGCTACGCGCTCATATGCTATCAGATAATACGTACTATTCACATATCTGATACAGAAAAACTCCTCAACATCAATTAGTATTTCTTTATTTCTCTCATTTAATGCTTTTGCTTCATACTCCAGAGTAACAGATCCTGTCATTTCATTAAACTCGTTGATAGACACACTAACATTGCCTGCAAGCTGTGGTTTCAAGTCTCCCCAGCTTACATGATTAAATGTAGATTTTATATTCGCATATCCAAAGGATGTGTTATCAGTAGAACTGTCACTCTCCAGCTGGTATATCAGATCGTTACCCATGGTATCAGCTAAAGCCTGGGCACTAAAATTCTTCACATAACCAAGAATACCTCCGATAACTGTATCATTGTAGTATCTGATTCTTGTATAATAATTAATCTTTTTGTAATCAGTTGTAGATACGTTTATCACAAGTTGATACTCTGTTGCCTCTTCAAAAATATCTTCCAAAGAGATGTTAACATCAAAGGTCTCTAATTCGGCATTATAATCACTGCACTTTTTGCTAACATACAGTTTTTCACCATCAAGACTCCATACTTCATAAGAAATATCTTTAATACTGCTCTCATATGTATCAACAGTAAGTGTCATATTCCTGTCCGAAGCAACAGGAGTAATGGTATCACGCATATAAGTCATATCCATGTCAATGGTATATCCATAAAGGCGGTTGATTCTTTCGCCTTCAAAATTCATATATAAAACAGGAAGAGTTGCCTCATTCCATTCAGCATATGTCTTCTGTTTTTCATCATCACCATTGATGATAAGTACTGCAGCAACAACACCTACAAACACCAGTATAAGCACCAAAGCTTTAATTAACCTACTCTTCACTGTTATCCTCCAAAACAAAAGCAGTTTAACAACATATAGTCACAGCCCCAAAAGCTATGACTATATTGTAATTCCTTATATTAAAATTCACAACCATTTTTTGTGTTACAGCATAATCAAAACATCTGTCACAACAAATGGTATCGTATATTATAGTATATGGCAAAAGCTTTTCAACGAGCCTGTCCCACATACACAAATTATTACTCAGCGGCATATCTTTAGGATTTACCGTCACTCATATTATTGCAAATATAATGAATTAATACACATCATTAATAACCGGTGAACAAAGATAAAGTTTCGTCTTATTTTCAATCTCATCATAGGTCATAATAATATTCACATTTATCTTTTCACCATTATTCACAATATATTTTTCTTCCGCGTCAGAATATGCATACAAATCAAAACTGCCGTCAATATATGTGCTGCTTACTTCTCTGGCAGACAAATCTTCAAGAAAGTCTTTTGACAAACGCTTCATTTCATCTTCAGAAAGCATACCTTCGGCTTCTCCCGTATAAACTACAGTTATCTCACTTTCAGCGCCATTGTCATCGCAATATCTCTCGAATTTGTTTTTGTACTCCAGTGCATTATCAAGAACTCCGTCGACGCTAATGCACATATCCATATAATTTATGAGAGATATCTCCTTTGGTGAAACCTCAGTCTCTTTAGTTATGAGCTTAAACTCTGCAAAAGCATTTGCACCTTCTCTGGTATATGCAGCAGTAATTATATTGGACTCTCTGCTATGTTCTATACAGCCATCTGTCGGAACATTAAGATATTCTGCAAAATCATTAAGCCACTCTGATTTCTCTTCTTCTGTATAGTAAGAAGTGTCTATCATGCCGCGGCATCTGACCACAAAGCCTTTATTCTCCAACTGTTCACTTTCAATAATACCTGCCATACTCTGTATACTGCTGCCTTTTGCAGACTTTATATACTGAATCATTGCAGCTATCCAAAGCAACGCAAAAGCACACATAAGAATATAATTCACAATTTTTCTATTTTTCAGCTTATTCATAATAATCCTCCAACTTCTAAATACAATCAATATTGGTTTACTTATTATGAAAGTATTGCCATAAAAACAGCAGTTATACTATATTCAGTATTTTATCTGAAGGCATCAATAATATCACTTTCTTCATTGCCCACCGGTTCATCTGAACCAAATGTCTCTTCTTGTGCACCCTGTGTCTCAACAACAGAATCTCCTGCCTCACCAATAACCATAGCATTGATTACTGCAGTTACAACCTTTTCCGAATCATAAACCATACCTTCCTCTGATACACAGCTTTCAATAGATATGGCCACATATGAATCTGCTGCCGCTACATATGTCCATGCGTATGTCTCGTAAAAATGACTGGAATATGCAGGATAGTAAGACTCAAAGTATGACACCTCTATACCGTCAACATTAATAGTCTTTTCATCACCAATAGAAAACTCTCCGTAATCCTCATTATCCTTGACATATTCTTCGAAGCTCTCTACATCTGACTTGTAGTACACATAAGGATCACCATCCATATATTCAGCTTTATCAGCAGTAATATAAATACTGTCAGCATCTGTATCGTAATCTATTCCATCATACACAAGAACAGTTGAGTCAGAATATTCAGGATCATATTCATACCCGTCTACTTCTCCAAAAGTTGCTACATACGCATCATCCCAGTTAAATAATGCGGCCGGCAACGGATATAATTCCACTTCCTCATCATTATCCGGAACATAAATATCATCCATATCGATGTCAATGTCAGCTTCGAATGTTGCATTTTCAAGCTCATCCTCAATTTCTGCAACCTGTGATTCCACCTGATCAATAATGTCTGTAACTGCTGAACATGAACACATAATACATGCCATAAGCAGTGCAACTACAGATACTAAAACTTTAATTCTATTCATAAACATATCCTCCATCTTTTTTATGATATATACTCTATCATTAATAAAAAATAATTTCAATATAAACGATTAAGAATGTAATATAAGTCCATTTATTATCACCACGGGCAATATACACATTAGCACCACCGGTAATGAAATGAACAACCCTTTTTAAGCATTGGGTGACATCCCATCCTTTTCGGTGGTGCTAATTCTACTTTTATTTATTATTTAGAAACAAATGAATTTGCTGTGCTTCCCGGTGCTGCTTCACCCTTCTTCACAAGTACAATTTCTATTCCTTCAAGTCTCTTTGCATATCCTGCTGTTCCTGCTGATGCTCCGTTCTTTGCCCAGCCTAACCATCCGTAACTCTGAGCGTGTACTCTGTAATATACATCATACTTCTGTGCCATCTCGCCGGTAAGGCGTATCTGGATTGCTTCAAGGCGCTTTGCCTCGCCACTTGTTCCACTGACTGCTCCGTTCCTTGCCCAGCCTAACCATCCAGAACTTTGAACATGAGTGCGATATTCAATATTTCCTGCAACCTCCTGTCCATCAAGCTTAATCTGAATTGCTTCAAGTCTCTTTGCCTGACCTTCTGTTCCGCTCATTGCACCATTCTGTGCCCAGTTATTCTCCCAACCGTAGGTCTGTACATGAGTACGATAATTTACATTTGCAATTTTTTCAATATATGCATTCTCAGTGCTTCCCGGTGCCGGTTTGCCTTTTTCTACAAGAACTATCTGTATACCTTCAAGTCTCTTTGCCAAACCTGCTGTTCCCGCTGATGCTCCGTTCTTTGCCCAGCCAAGCCAGCCATAGCTCTGTGCATGCACTCTGTAGTATATATCAAATTTTTCTGCCATACCTCCGGTAAGTCTGATCTGGATTGCTTCAAGACGCTTCGCTTCGCCACTTGTTCCGCTTATCTCACCATTCCTAGCCCATTCATATTCCCAGCCATAACTCTGAATGTGGGTACGATACTCAACACTGCCGTATGAAGAAATATTATCAAGCTTAATCTTAATTGCTTCAAGACGCTTTGCCTCGCCTTGTGTTCCACTCATCTCGCCATCTGCCGCCCATTCACTTTCCCAACCGTAGGTCTGGACATGAGTAGAGTACTGAACACTGTTAATTGGTAATTCAAGATCTACAAAAGTTATACTATCTGCTTCGGCAAACTGATGTACAACAGAATTTTTATAACCATAAATAGCTAAATCATAACAAACATTAAATGCATATTCACCTATGCTTGTAACACTGCGTGGTATCATCATACTCTCCAAACTACGGCAACCTAGAAAAGCACATTTACCTATCGAGGTCACGCTATCCGGTATTATTACAGATGTCAAACTCTCACACTGACAAAATGCATGGTCACCTATTGAAGTTACACTGTCTGGTATTGTTATACTCTCTAAGCTATAACAATTTTCAAATGTACTTTCACCTATACTTGTCACTCCATCAGGTATTGTTACACTAGTTAATTTGTAACAATTCTTAAACGCCCATTCACCTATTGAGGTTATGCTATCCGGTATTGCTATATTCTTTAAACCAGTACAATTAAAAAATGCATTTCCACCTATAACTTTTACTCCATCCGGTATTGTCACTGTTGTCAAACTAGTACATCCGCTAAATGCGATTTCGCCTATACTTGTTGCACTATCTGGTATTATTACCTCCACCAAACTATTACAATCGTTAAATGTTGCAGCCTCTATAACCGTTACTCCCTCTGGTATCATTATACTCGTCAAACTCTTACATTCAGCAAATGCCCATTCACCTATAGAGGTTACACTATCCGGTATATCTATACTTGTCAATTTTTCGCAATGAGCAAACGTATATCTTCCTATACTTGTTACTCCTTCCGGTATTGTTATACTTATTGCTAAGCTGCTACAATTTAAAAATGCTCCTTGGCCAATAGAAGTTATAGTGTCAGGTATTGTTATGTTCACTAAACTACTGCAATTCTCAAATGCAAAATCACTTATATCTGTTGCCTTATCCGGCATCACCACCGTCGTCAAACCAGTGCAGTTTCTAAACATTTCCTCAGGTATTTCCATTACACTATCCGGTATATCTATACTTGTCAGACCACTACATCCATTAAACGCACCTTCGCCTATTGAAGTTACACTATCCGGTATTGTTACGCTTGCCAGATTAGTTTCCTTATAAAATGCTAAATCAGCTATACTTGTTACTTTCACTCCATCAATTTCTTCAGGTATCACAAGTTCTTCAATTTCAGAATCGCATCCTATAATTTCAATAGTGCCATCATCTTTGGTATAATAATATAATGGTATCTCCTCCGCGGCATACACTTTAGTACCTTCAGTTAGGTCTGCTACATTTGGCACTGATACCACTCTGCTTAAAACCAACAACAAAGCCATACATACAATGCCAGTTTTTCTGATTATACTGTTTTTACTTGATTTAAATCTACAATCTTTCATTTACCCTTATCCTCTCCTTTTATTCTCTTTAGCTTAATATTTTGCCCTTAGCTAGACAAATGACTTATATAATTATAGCAAATAATTTCATATGCGCAACATAACAACCTACTAATTATACTCTTTTTTGTAAATAATTAATTCCGCGACTGGAGGTTTGTTTTTATGTAACATAACAAAAACGGGAGCGTTGCTTCATAATACGATTTCTTTCAGAAAGCACTTATTTTGCAACATTCCCGTCCTCAATTTATATACCCATATCCCCTGTATCTAATTACTCCTGAACCTCTTTGAAGTCCTCCGGCTGTGCCTCGACTGCCTGAACCTCTTCAACTTCCTTACCAAGGTATGTAGGAAGTTCCATGCCGGCCTGCTTGAAAAGTTCGTTCATAGGAGGAACTGCCTTCATCATGCCTGCGAGAAAATTAGCGGTTGTAGGGGTTCCGTCACCATTACCGTTCATAGAATCCCAAACTGTAACCTTGTCAATCTTAATATTCTTAATAGCTTCAACCTGAATCTGCATAAGATCCTGAAGCTTATCAGCAACGATAAGTTTAACAGCGTCGTCAGCATTGCCACCGGCTGCTGTTACGAGTTCACGCATACCTTCAGCCTGCTTTGAAAGCATCTCCTGGATACCCTTCGCCTGAGCCTCCATCTTAAGGTAAATAGCATCAGCCTCACCCTTAGCCTTACGTCTTGCAACTTCTGCCTCTGCCTCAGCTGCAATCTGAGCCTTCTCTTTATCAATCTGAGCCTTGATAATAATATCAGCCTGCTGGGTTGCTCTCTCGAGCTCTGCACGGGTCTGCTCTGCTTCCTTCTGAGCCATATATGCCTCTTCCTTAGCCTTAGCCTGCTGAACCGCCTCAGCTGCTGTCGCTTTCTTAAGAGCCTCAGCCTCTGCCTCACGTCTTGATGCTTCAGACTGTGCTACCTGAATTCTCGCCTCATTCTCACCCTGGATAGCTGCTGCATTCGCTGCTGCAACCTGAATACGCTGTTCTCTTCTGGCATTAGCCTGACCGATCTCACCGTCCTTATCCTTCTCAGCAACGCTTCTCTTAGCATCGTTGATAGCCTTAGCAGCTGCTTCCTTACCAAGAGCATCAATATAACCTGACTCGTCATTGATATCGGTTACGTTAACGTTGATAAGTCTTAAACCAATCTTCTTCAACTCAATCTCTACATTGTTAGAAACTGCAACAAGGAACTTGTCACGGTCTGCGTTAATCTCTTCAATGTCCATAGTAGCGATAACAAGACGAAGCTGACCAAGAACGATATCCTTTGCAAGCTCCTGAATCTCATTCATCTTAAGACCAAGAAGTCTCTCTGCTGCATTCTGCATAATGCCCGGCTCTGTAGAAATACCAACGGTAAATCTTGAAGGTACATCAATACGGATGTTCTGCTTTGAAAGGGCGTTCTTTAAATCTACATTAATAGAAATAGGTGTAAGATCCATGTACTGGTATGACTGGATAACCGGCACGATAAATGCTGCACCACCGTGGATACACTTCGCTGAACGAGTCTGACCCTCTTTATCACTTCCAACCTTACCGTAGATAACGAGAACCTTATCTGACGGACACTTTCTGTATCTGGATAATATCCAGAGCAAACACGCAAATACAATAACTACAAGTACACAAATCAAAATTAACCATTCCATATAAATACCTCTCTCTTTATTTTTCTATCTATAACGACCTCTCTACTACAAGTGTGTTTCCGATAATGTCAATCACACGCACACTTGCTCCGGTAGGTATCGTTTCAAGATCTTCTGTAACTGCTTCGCACTCGCGAAAGCTTCCCTGTATGGTAATATTAATCTTACCAACTCCCTGACCCTTAGGCGGTACCGGTATGTACACTGTACCTTCAACTCCTAAAGCGTTCCTATAATTTAACGTACCGTTCTGAGTCAGTCGCTTAATAGACTGGAACAGCTTTGCCATACCATACATAACTATGAATCCGGCAGCAAATCCTATGACTGTAGCAACAAGAATATGTACTCCATTATGATAGCAGATAAGTGATACCCAGCCAAACACCGCAAGAAATGCAACCATTCCCTGAAGGGTAAATAACTTAAGTGCAGGTAAATCAGCAGGATTACCACCCTTGTCAAGAGCAATGTCATCACCTACATCAATGTCGGTATCGAAATCAATATCAATATCAAAATCTGTATCCACGTCTGTATCAAAATCTATACCCGATGTATCACTGGGATTAATTCCTTCTCCACCGTCTCCGCCGCCTA
Organism: Lachnospiraceae bacterium; assembly: GCA_045603305.1. Classification (GTDB taxonomy): domain Bacteria; phylum Bacillota; class Clostridia; order Lachnospirales; family Lachnospiraceae; genus JAFRXK01. Next base: position 15,301 of record JAZULV010000004.1, read on the forward strand.
TTACCATAATAAGAGTATCAATCAGCATGATAAGAGTCGATGGAATAGCAATACAGTACAAAATCTTCTCAATTAATATCAAACCATCCCACCAATTGTTAAGCCACTCCATAAGTATACCTCCGAATCGCTTCATGTAAATAACATTTACTTAATTATAACACCCTAAGGTCAGTTGTCAATGAATTTTAATGTTATTTTTATTTTTTATACATTAATTCGACTTAATTTATTTAGAAATGCATATTGATTTATGTTAATATATCTGCTAAACTTACATTAACGTAAATAAAATTTACAACACGGTTGTTAAAGGCACTGTAACACTCTGCTTCGTAGCAGAATATGCACATTAACTACTGCTTACAGAGTTTATAATGCATATAACAACCCGCTTGCAACACTATTTGTGTTTTATGAAAACATGGAGATTAGTGTGAAACTAGAGCTGCGCAAACGCAATCCTCGTGCTAGCACGCAGAATTGCGGATATTTGGCGAATGTACAGTATGAGTAACGTAAAGCGTTAGCTTGAAGTTACGAATGCAGAAAAACTGTCACTGGCAGTTTTTCTTCATACTTTGGTATACAGGCGGGTGCGGTAGCTTCTTCAGAAGCGGAGCAACCGAGTTTCATCACTATTGGTGTTAATTAAAACATGGAGGATCATTATGAACAGTATTGAACTAGGTAAGAAAATACGCGAGATAAGAATTTCAAAACATATGACTCAGAACGATGTGGCAGGTACATTTATCACCCGTAACATGCTCAGCCAGATTGAGAATGGTGTCGCATATCCTTCGATAAAGACCCTCGAACACATTGCCAACGTTCTTGATGTTCCTTTAGAGCAGCTTGTGTCAATTGATACCATAGCAGAGAGTCCTGATTACCATGCAGGTGCCGGAACCGGTCTTACAACCGGCAAGCCGGGCACTACCGACTACCTTAACATTTTATCCTCTGCCAAGGGCATGTATAAGTCTAAGAAGTATACCGAAGCAGTAACCCTTCTTGCTGACTGCACCAAGAAGAGCAGTCCTATTTATGACGAAGTCAATGCACTGCTTGCTATGTCCTATTATGAATTAGCGAAGCTTTCCCAGCGAAGCGGAGACACAACCGGTGCCGCAGCCTATGCCCGTCAGGCTGTAGAGTTTTCCGGTATCGGTATTTATGCCAGCGATGAACTGATGATGAAGGCATTCAAGATTATCAAAGGTTCGGACAGCATATAGAGCATATGTTTTTCAACAGTTGACAACTTGTTTTGTCTATTGATTCAATTATCATAGTATTACTATTGGAGAGGACCATGGCGAGACAATTAATCACCGTATACACTTCCCGGAACAGGGAGCAACTTGATTTACTTTTGAATAACTATTTTTATAAGAACAACTACTCTTTAGCAACTGTTAATGACGAAGTTGTTATAAAAAAGAACAATCTCTTCGGATTTATCAGCTCCCACTATATCAGAATATATTATAGAAAGAGCAGCCTATTGATTGAAGGATGGTTTACCGCCTCCGGCAAGGATTACGGTCTTGATGACGGCATCATGTATTCTGAGAAGCATCGGGCATTAAGCCAGAGCATCGAGGCTATTGTGTCTTTACTTAATACTGCAGGTATGACGGTGGAGAACGGCACAATAGAACGTGGACAAGCAATTGATTATATTGCTGAGTATGAATTTAAGAAGCCTGAGAAACATATGAGCATATAACCTTTACAAAGATAATAAAAGAGGTGCATAGTAATGACTCTATATGAAATTAAGTTCGAACTTCCACTTTTCTTTCTAATACTTTTACTTGTATATGTATTAACCGGCTCCGGTTACTTTATAGAAAGAATAGTTGCCCGTCAGCTTGACTTAAAATATAACCGTAAGGTCAGAAAAACGAGTTTCATAATTTTTCTTGTAATTGCAGTTGTTTCTCTTTCAAGTATGTTTATATATCACTTATCTGCATACCTAAGAGCTGCCAGCCTATATAAATCCGGAGATTATAAAGTAGCAGAAGGTTTTGTAGAAAATTTCACCTCCGGCGAAGATGAGAGCTTTGATATAAATGATATACACTTTTCATATTCCAATGCAAAAATCACTCAAGGCTACCACACACTTAAGGATAAGGGCGGTGTCATTACAGGAGATGGCCAATATCTGAGAATTGGATATGTAAACTATGGATTTTCTTCTGATAATATTATTGTATATATTGAAGAATTAAAGTAATTATAAACAAACTAAGCCATGCTGACAAACTCCGGCATGGCTTTAGTATTCACATCATCTATCTTAATTGAATGCTTAATTCTTTTCCCAGACACTTTGCAACCTTAATGAGCATTTCAAAGCCACATCTTGTAAAGCCTTTTATTTTGTATTTAATATCTCAATAACCAATTTATTCACCGCCCCCGGGTCAGCCTTGCCCTTCATCGCCCTCATTGTCTGACCAACAATAAAGCCCATAGCTTTTGTCTTACCACTACGATAATCCTGAACCGACTGCGGGTTATTTAGCAATATCTCTTTTATTACAGCACGCAGCTCATCCTCGTTTGAAACCATTCCGAGGTCCTTTTCTTCAACATATACTTCAGGATCGATATTTTCAGTAAACATAACTTCAAAAATTTCCTTAGCTATGGTGCGGTTAATCTTTCCTCCTTCAACCAAACCAATCAGTTTTGCAAGGTTTTCAGGCGAAAACTTAATTTCCTCCGGTTCCTGGTTCTGCTCCTTTAAAAGCCTCATAGTCTCAACCATCAGCCAGTTAGAAACCTCCTTAGGCTTGCAGCCAAGCTCTATGGTCTCCTCAAATATGTCAGCCATTTTCTTAGAAGAGGTAATAATATCAATATCATAATCCGGAATATCATACTCTGCTTTATAACGACTGCGTTTTTCGTCACGAAGCTCCGGCTGATTTGCCCTGATGCTCTCAATCCACTCATCACTGATTACAATCGGTACAAGGTCCGGCTCAGGGAAGTAACGATAATCCTTGGCATCCTCCTTTGAACGCATGGAATAGGAACGGCCTTCCTTATCGTCCCAGCGTCTTGTCTCCATGGTGACTTTCTCGCCACCGAGGATAAGTGCTATCTGGCGGTTTCGCTCTCCCTCAATTGCCCTTGAAATTGCCCTAAAGGAATTTAAGTTCTTCATCTCTGTTCTGGTTCCAAGTTCTTTTGCACCAGCCTCACGCACTGACAAATTCACGTCAACACGCATTGAACCCTCCTGAAGCTTACAGTCAGACGCTCCAAGGTACTGTATTATAAGTCTAAGCTTCTCAAGATAAGCAATAACCTCGTCAGCAGAACGCATATCCGGCTTGGAGACTATTTCAATAAGAGGTACACCGCTTCTGTTATAATCTATTAATGTACAATTCACCAGCTCATCATGCAAAAGCTTGCCCGCATCCTCTTCCATATGAATTTCGTGGATACCTATTATCTTGCTACCGGCTTCAGTTTCTATTTCGATTCCGCCGTCATAACAAATCGGAATATAGAGCTGGGATATCTGGTAGTTCTGTGGATTGTCAGGATAAAAATAATTCTTTCTGTCAAATTTACAATACTGATTAATCTTGCAGTTCGTAGCCAGACCAACTGCAAGAGCATATTCAACCACCTGCTTATTAAGCACCGGCAGCGAGCCCGGCATACCTGTACACACAGGGCAGGTGTGACTGTTCGGTGCTCCGCCAAAAGCAGTGCTACAGCCGCAGAAAATCTTTGTCTTTGAGGCCAGCTCAACATGAACTTCAAGGCCTATGATTGTTTCATACTGTTTATTCATCTTAACTCTCCATGATTTGGTTAAATCAAATTCATGATACCAGGGTCAAAAGGTCATACATTTCCCTATGGAAACAGACTGTTCAATTGAATAACCGCCACGCAAAATATCCTTTTCCCTAAAGCAGTTGCCTATTAACTGAACACCAATCGGCATCCCCTTAGAATCTATACCGCAAGGCACACTCATAGCCGGAAGTCCGGCAAGATTGACCGCTACCGTGTAAATATCTCTAAGATACATTTTCATAGGGTCACTTATACTGTGGCCTATCTTCAATACTTCTCCCGGTGCAACCGGTCCTAAAATAACATCATATTTCTCAAAGGCTTTATCAAAAGCCTGCTTTATAAGTGCTTTTGTACGAAGGGCCTTTAAATAATAGGCATCATAGTAACCGCTGCTAAGCACAAAGGAGCCAAGCATAATTCTCCTCTTAACCTCTTCACCAAAGCCTTCCGAACGGCTCTTCTTATACATATCATGAAGTCCCTTTGCATCCGTCGAACGATAGGCGTACTTAACTCCGTCAAATCTGGCAAGGTTAGAACTTGCCTCCGCCGTGGCTATAATGTAATAGGCGGGAATTGCATACTCCACCAGACTCAAATCAAATTCCTCTACAACAGCACCTTTACTCTTAAGAATCTCTGCGGCATTTAACACTGCTGCCTTTACATCCGGTTCAAGACCTTCTTTAAAGTAATCCTTTGGTATGCCAACTCTAAGTCCCTTAACATCCTCCGTTAATGCTGAACTAAAATCATAATCGTCTCTCTTTATACTTGTGGAATCCTTTGAATCATAAGAGGAAATCGCCTCAAGAATTGCTGCACAGTCGGTTACATCCTTTGCAACCGGGCCTATCTGGTCCAAGGATGAAGCATAGGCTACAAGACCATATCTTGAAACCGTTCCGTAGGTAGGCTTAAGTCCCACAACTCCACAATAGGCAGAAGGCTGGCGCACAGAGCCTCCGGTATCAGAACCCAAAGCAAAAAAACATTCATCTGCCGCAACCGCTGCACAGGAGCCACCGGAAGAACCACCCGGAACACACTCTTTGTTCCATGGATTTCTAACCACACCAAAGGCTGAGGACTCATTAGTATTTCCCATGGCAAACTCGTCCATATTTGTCTTGCCTATTACAACTGCCCCGGCTTTCTCAAGGTTTGCAACCGCTGTGGCAGTGTAGGTCGGCACAAAGGTCTCCAGCATCTTTGAGCCACAGGTTGTAAGCAAGCCTTTAGTGCACATATTATCCTTAATGGCAACCGGCACTCCGGCAAGAGGACCGGTAAGTTCGCCGGCATCTATTTTCCTCTGAACCTCTTCGGCACGTTTTAACGCACCTTCTCTATCTACAGTGATATAACAATTTAACTCACTGTCATAGGTCTCAATGCGGCGAAGTACCGCCTCTGTGGCCTCCCGCACCGAAACCTCTCTACTTTGTATCTTCCTGCCAAGCTCTAAGGCAGTCAAATCTAAAACACTCATGGCTAATCTCCTAATTAATTACCTTCGGAACCGAAAAATAGTTGTCCTTCTTTGCCGGCGCATTTGCAAGCATATTCTCACTGTCATCACCATTTACAACCACGTCCTCGCGGAACACATTGGTTATCGGAAACACATGAGACATAGGCTCCACTCCGCTCGTATCCAAATCATTTAACATATCAAAATAATCAAGCATCTTTGCCATCTCCTGCTTCGCCTTCTCCTTTTCCTCGCAAGAAAGCTCCAGCTTTGCAAGCACGCCCACATATTCCATAGTTTCATCACTAATAATATTAGCCATAATATCGACCTCTCAATTACTCACCCTTAGATGATTTCTTATACTTAATAAATCCCAGAAGAAATTGGGTTGCACCCGTTGCAATAAAAATAATAAAGCAGGTCAGCATGTCCACATCCTCAGGAAATATAAAATGAAGGGCAAATGCCAGCATAAAAAATATCAGCCCGAACTTAAGGGCATTTAGTAAAACATCACGCATAACAAATAAACGCTCCTATCCTGTTACTTTATTAGTATTCTATCATAGTGGCACATTCTATACAAATACAAAACAACTTAAACATGGTAAAACCCCTTTTGCCGGACTTCTTCCATCAGACAAAAGGGGCGCTTAACGCTTCATATCAAATTTATTTATATATTTCAGTCAGTCCCGGTGTGTTATTCCACTCATCAAGCCTGCTCTCATACTGCTCCTCAATCCAGTCCAGTGCTTTCTCTCTGCCCTCGGCACTAAACTCAAATTTATTGTTCGTCTTCTTATCATCAGGTGTTTTATCAAAGGAAAGCGGCTCCGGCCAAACCCAGGCATCAAGCCAGACCTCCTTCTTCTCTACTCCATCCTCTTCGTACTTCCTGTCCTTCTTCACAAGAAAATACCTCATACCCTTATGGTCTCCGGTCAGCTTTCCGCCATAAGACAAAAAGTTAAAAGGTAATATTTCGCTTCTATCCAGCATACAAAATCATGGCGCATTTACAAATACACCTTTCCTCCGTTTAATTTATTTTCTCACATGTGTGTCAAACAATCACAATCGTCTTGCTATCGTGCAGCTACGTTAGCGGTGACCAGTTTATCTCAATCAAACAATCTTCCTGCTATCGTACAGTCGTACCAAGCAAACTCTAGTCCTCTTAATTACAATGCAACTGCACAATGTATCTCTACCGGCAAATCTTTGCACAACTCAAAAGAAACCTCACAGCGGCTTTACACACCGTGATTTGATAAACCGGTAAATTCATAATTACATCTTATCATATCCAAGGCTCTCAAGAAACTTCTCACACCCAAGCACAATCTCGTCATAGGTCAAATCAAAGTTCCTTGTATACCAAGGGTCAGCAATGTCATGAGGCTTGTCCGTAAAATCCAGCAGTCTGCGAACTTTACCCTCGCTGTCGCCGCCTACAATCCTGAGAATTGCCCTTATGTTCATATCCTCCATACCAAGTATGTAATCGTACCTTTCGTAGTCCGCCCTCGTAATCTGGACCGCCTGCTTTCCATCGCAGGAAATGTTATGCTCCGCAAGCTTCTTGCACGCAAGGTAGTAAACCGGGTTGCCAATCTCCTCACGGCTGGTAGCCGCAGAGGCGATGTAAAAATCATTTTCTAAACCACGTTTGGACACCATGTCCTTTAAGATGAATTCTGCCATAGGTGAGCGGCAGATGTTGCCGTAGCAGACCATGAGCACTTTTATCTTTTCTTTCATAAATTCTCAAATCCTTTCAAATGCCCATAAATACTGGGTTTGTGGAGTTTTTCATATTTTTGCTGTTTTGTCATTTCTTCTCAAAATAGAGCGTATTTTCTCAGGCAAGTGGTATATAAATTGGTATATTTTCAAAAATTTATACCAGTAAATTTGACTGGTATAAATTTTCGCGAGTCCGCATAAACACTAGCTTTGCGAGACGTTCCATGGCAAATTAACACACCAAAAACGCCTATTTTGAAGCTGGAAAGGCATGAATTTGTACCACGTTTTTACCACATATGGCAACTTGCTTTTTTTACGCTTCCTTTGTTTTCAAGTAATCAAGCCGCTCCATCTCTGCAATTGCATCCTCTGATTTGATATGCGTATAGGTATCAAGTGTCACAGAAATGTCTCCGTGTCCCATGATATACTGCAATACCTTTGGATTCATTCCCTACTTCGCCATATTGGTACAAAACGTATGTCTGCACACATGTGGCGTAATCTTCGGCAACTGCACTCGATAAGTCTTATTATACTTTGCAACCGAAAGCTGGAAGTATTTCTCCCAATGCAATGCTACCCTTGGTTTACTGTTCTTGTCTAAAAATAGAAATCCTGAGTATCCATCTATAATCGGCTCAATCTTTGGCGTTGGGCGCATCTTGATAATTCGTTTAAATGCATCCATTACATCTGGCGTCATCGGAACCTCACGAACACCATTCTCGGTTTTCGTTTTCTCACAAACATACCTCATATCACTGGTACGCTGGAGCTGATGATTGACCTTAATGACTTTCTTTCTAAAATCAATATCCTTAATGGTCAAACCACAAAACTCGCTGATGCGAAGTCCCGTCTTGAACAAGATATAAAATGCATCATAGTATTGGCTATAATGGTCGTCCTCCAAAATAAACTGAAGGAACTTTCTCTCCTGTTCTCTTGTGAGTGCATCCCTTTTGACACTATCATTCACAACTACCGTATGAAGTTCGAACTGAAAAGGATTCTTGACTATCATATCATCATCTTCCGCCATCTGAAATGCAGGACGAAGTACGCCTCGTACGGTATGAATGGTACTGTAGCCACGCCCATTCTTCTGCATGTTAATCAGAAAAATCTTTGCATCCGATGTTTTGATACTCGCAATCTTCCTTTGTCCGAAAGGTTCTTTCGCCAAGATATTTTGCACAAATTTGTACCCAGTCTGAGTGCTGTGTTTTACTCCGGTTTTTGTCATCAAATATTTCTCTACCAATTCACAAACCGTAATATCCTCACAACAGATTTCTAGTCTTAGTTTTTTCTCAATCTCCTTAATTTTTTCTCTCAAGGATTTGTCTTTTCGCTTTCCTGCCGGCATAGGGTCCGAAGCAGTAAGTCTCCAACTGTAAACCGTTTTCCTCTGACCAAATGGGGTAGTATAACGATACGCATAACGCCCATCGTCTAACTGGTTTTCTCCCATTTGAAGCACTCTACCTTTATTGTCACGTCTCTTTGTATTACTCATAATCATTCTCCTTTCAAAGAGCTGTGACATGGCTTACAGTTAATATATCATAGCTCTTTAGATTTTTCTATATTGCTTCCAATGTATCTACGAATTTCTCAAATTTTACTCGCTTAATTTGAACACGATTCCCATTCCAAAGAAGGTAATCTGCATTCTTATTCTGATTGATGAGTCTACGCAATTTATGCTCACCGATTCGAAAATAAGCTGCTGCTTCCTCCACTGTTAAAGTATACTTCTCCCACAAAGGAACATTCTGACTATGCTTCATCTACATTCACGCCCCTTTCCTTTAATCTTCGATGTAGGTCTATTACTAGTCCCATTGTTTCATCCATCTTTTGAAAGTATCTACACGATCCAACTTCATCACCTTTAGCCTCTGCTAAGTCTGACTTCGCATCATAATATCTTGCCTTCACATCTAGATAGCGATAACGAAGTAAATCATATTCCAGTTCCAGGGCTGCATATTTTTTCTTCATTTCAATCAATCCATCCCTTGCTTCCGTCTCCTCTTTAGGCGGATATGGATAAGGCTTTAACCTGATAGGATAGATAGAACGCAAATCCTCTATAACTGCCTTAAATTTCTCCTCGTCTAAGTAAAACTTCCATCCAAAGCTTTTGACAATTCCATCCTCATCCTCCAAGGCTCGAAGCATCTGATACCGAGCCGTTGCCTCCGGCAATCCCAACTCCTGCATCAAGTACTCCTTGATTTCTTCCTTCTCTTTGCCCTCACTACCAAGGAACTCACAAATGTGTCTGTACTTACAAAAATGTTCTAACCACTGTTTCTGCATTTTCTTTTCCTCCTTCTGTTTAGTACTTAGGGTCAAAAAAAGCTGATTGCAAAAAATGCGTTAATTTTCTTCAACTTTTTCTCCTGTCAGTTATTACTTGGAGTCAAAAAATGCTGATGACAAAAAATCCGGCAAAAAAGAAGAAAGTCACCAACATTTCTGCTGATGACTCTAAACCTCAACAATATTTACTTGTAACTTCTCATAAGTGGCATTTTCTCACATTCTGAAATTACCGGAAAATTAGTCTCAAAAAATGAGACTGACTTGTCCAGCGTCTCTAAAAAGAATCCATCGTCGTTAGACAGTTCCCAGTGTCTCTGGACAGAGACACCCAGCAAAATCAAGGGTTTCAGAGGCTCTGTCTAAAATTCCGAAAACGTAGAATTGGTCTACGTAATTGGACTGCGAAAAAAGCAGGATACGCCTAAAGTTGTATACTTTACGCCAGAAACTTCACTCCCAGGGCGTTCACATTAGGGTTCCCCTAAGACCCGAATATTGATCATAAAGAACACTTTTGGTCACGATGACCAAAAGTGCATAAAAAATACCAGTGAAACTACAAGACTGTATTTTCACTGGTATAGTGCGTTACCTATGCATAATATAATGCTCTATAGCAAACAATATAACCATAAATATAATTCTTCTATCCCTCAAACCAATAATAAAACTTGACTATATATTTATACAACAAACACCTTACAACTTAATTCTAATAAATAATTTAGCCAATTATCCATGTTTTCTTGTGACCACTCTTCGTACTGTTCAAATTTAGCATTTATGTGATACTCCGACTGCATATATATTAGTCTTTTCTCTTCATATGGCTTATTCTTAACACGTTCACCATTTTCTTCTAATGTTAAAAGTGTCAAATTGCGTAATTCATTGATATCAAAGGTAGGTTCAACACCATCCTGGGGATTTTGTGAATAAATATGTTCAATAGACACATTCTCAAAATTGATAACAGTTCCTGTCTCTGCATGCGGTCTTCCATTAGCACCATCATCACACCACTTATGGTATTCATTCAATGTCGCAAACAAATATTTGAGTAATTTATTACTACCTTTCTTTATATATTTCAAAGATTTAAGATTTTCCTTGAACAAAGCATCCCCTGCTTCTGAAACAATTAGGGGTCTAAGCTGTTCTGTCAAATGACCGACTCTGTACTCCAACAAATTATCACGAATATATTTTGCTTCCTTCATAAAAATATCCGCAACTTTTTGATGTTTATTATTGCAAATACCTTTATATCTAAACATAAACCTTTCAAGCATTTGAACAATATCGTTAAATTTGGTGTGATTCAACTCCGCTGCAGAAATAAGCAATGCTAACGTTATTTCATAATCCAGGTAATCAATCAAGTTCTTCAGTCTATTTCTATCCCATACAGTTATTGGTTGCCTTCCTTCAAATGGCCACTCACCCGACTGAATCTTGTAAAATTTGCAACTAGCCTCGTATATAGCCTCAACAATGCTTACAACTTTTTCTTTTTCTTCTTCAGTATATTCTGCTTTATTTTCCGTTATTCCAAATATATTTTCTATGTAGTCATCAAATAGCGAATTAGTTCCCGCTCGTTTTCCCATAACGGACATATAATAATACCTTAAAAATCTGTCGACAGCCTTGCTCTCTCCTGATAATATCTCATCCCACTTGTTAAGAATCAAATCTTCTTCCCTTGACGAACTATCTTTTGCCACAATTTCCAAAGTTCTCGATTTTAACAAATCTCCTACAGTCAGTCCCATTCCTCGATCATTTAAAACCTGGAATAAAGTATATGCATCTCTTTTAGTCTTTGCATCAATAAATATGATAGTACAGCATTTATCGATTGCATCTTCAATATTTGCTAATACATTTATTTTTTCATTAAAATCCGATTCTTCATCAACGCTTGTAGACACATACGAAAGCAACTTCTCATAGGCTTTATTCATTCTTTTATGAGACTCTCTGTTTCCCGCCTTTGGTGTACCAGAAATAATTGCTTCATAACATTCCTCGTCAGCATGTGACACCGTTAAATGTCGCACAACCACTGGTTTGCGATTTATTTCATCTTCATAATTAATATATTTTCGTTCTATCTTCTCCAAACGTTTCTTGACAATTATAGAACTATCTTCATCGGGTGCCAATGCGATAATCTCCCCATATTTTTTATAGATAGACAATATCAACAACATTGTAGTGGTTATTCTTTGTTGGCCATCCACTAATTCTCTCTGTTGTCTATTAGACCCCGGTACTGTTTTTTCAACACATACAATTCCCCCAAAAAAATGATCCTTATTATTCTGATTCTTAATTAGTGTCGCCACGTCTCTAATGTAATCTTCAACCTGCTCATCTTCCCATGCATAATATCTTTGATATTTGGGAACTTCAAATAAAAAATTTTGTTCAAAAATCTTTCCTATAGTAGTATATGATGGAAATATATCCATTTCTTTATCCTCCGTCTACCTTGCCTCTATGCATTAAATGTTATTTTAATTTTATCTGAGAGTTTTTTTTCCTTTATCCACTCTATTATTTCACTTGACAAATCGCCTATTGTCGCTTTTCCGTCACTAGCCAATCTTAAAAACAGCAATATTTCCGAATCTTGTCCAAGCTCTAAATCATCCAAAATCTGCTCTGCATCCATTTTCCCTTGTTTCAGATAATTATAACTTTCAACTGAACCATTCCATGTACTTGCTTTTTTTATTTTATTAATTGCAAATGTCGCTCTACTCTCATCTGGCAATATTCCTCTCACCACATTCAGCAAGCTAAGTATGTTCTCAGTAGTTGCTATATAATACTCTGTCCACTCTTGCCCCAACACAGCATACAATTTCTTTGATTCAGATGAAATATATTGTGTTGTTGCATTATTCGCAGCTCCTGATTGAACCACTTTGTCACATGCAACCAAAAAGCCTTTTAACGCACTTACCACATTAGCAGATGGTCTAAAATCCGAGTTTTCAACTGCAAGATTAACCTCATCAATTATTTGCTTTAAACTTGCAATCAACTGTTTAAAGTTGTAGTCCGCAGTCGCCTGCTTCTTAGTATCTGCAGAAGCTGTTTCCATTTCGCGAACAGTCTTCATATCAATTATGCATTCATTTAATGTATCAATTAACATACTGTCCCCTCCAATTCAGCAATTATTCTACTGCATTCACTAATAGTAACTTTCTCATTATCGAATACATTTTGAGAACCTGTTGGATTACTTCCTCCTCCAAGTTTTGCTTTTCGTACATCGAGTTCAGCCTGAATCTTTGCTATGTCAGCAACAACTTTCTTTAATAGCAGTTCCAATTTTTCAACTTTTCTAATAGGATCTTGTGAAAATGCCAAAATGCAATCTAAAGCATTTGCTGTTTTCTGTGCAGCAACTATTTCTTTAATCGCTTTGCTCGTTGACGTAGAGTATTTCTTAACTTCATCAAACAACTCCTGATCATACTTTCCAGGCAGCTTTCCATCCTCTGCGGTTCTATAAAATTCAACTATCTTTTCAACCATATCTTCAATTTCTTCGTCATCAACATCCGTTGTTCCAAAATTTTCTTCGATAGTTGTCATTATCTCAGCAGCCTTTGCAAGCTCATCATCCCGAACTTTATCAAGTCTTTCTAAAATCGTCCTGAGATAATCTCGGGCATCTCTACGCGGCTTAACAGGATCAACCAAATCTAATACGGAAGATTCAACTGTCAATTTTTCATTTTTAACAGTTCTTACCATTGCATCAAATTTTTCTCTGTCTAAGAATACTTGCACACGACTCTCACCTTGAATAACATTGCAATACTGTATTACAGTATCTCTATTAATCTTATCATTCTCACTTCTCGTAATGATTCCGAGTAACGAATTCCATGCATCTGAATGAGAATTAACACCTAAACCTCTTATTCCATTATCAAGAATGTGTTCTGCTTTTAATCCTTCAACTGTTGTAGCCTTTGATGACCCAAAGAGAATAACACGATAAAATTCAGCCATCATAGCGCATTTGAAATAATCTATATCTCTATTCTCAAATGTAGTAATGACCTCTATTAAAGGCTTCTTTATTTTCTCTGTCCAGAGTTGAACTCGATATACACGTCTATCTGCACCGTCAAAATTCCAGCTACGTTTACCAAGTACATTCCATTCAAGAAACGCCTCGATAACAGCCTGGGTCTCTCTATCTGCTGGAAGTTTATAAAACATCTGATCCGCGCCTCGCTTCTGACGATCGAAACCTACCAAACGGTCCTTTACCCTTTTAATTTTATCAATGTTATCCATAGAAACACCCTCAGCCTGCCAATCAATAGCTGAGTATAAGTAACTGCACATATCCTCTCTTGCTTTTGAAATTAGAACAACATTACCCGTAGTGGCACCAACATTAATGGTACCTCCTGCAATCCAATTTTCTATTACTTGCAAGCTTTCATTAAGCTGAGCTCTTTCAGCCTGAATCTTCTGTTCTGCTGCAATCTGCGCAGGTGTTTTTACCACAGTCGTACTTGTTGGAGTTTGACCTGCAGGCTGGTTTGCCGGCTTAGATTGTGTAGGTTTTCCAGATACTTTCTTTCCGTTTATAAGTGGAAATCCCATATCCTCATATACCTGTGTTGAAAGTCCTGATATATAAGTAGCTTCACCTTCTTGGTAAATATCAGTTGTTGCATCACCCCAGATACACATAAAAAGATACATTCTTTCAAACTGTTCATTTGAAGCACCGGTCTTCTGAATAGCATCTCTAAGGCTTGAATTGATATTTGTATTTATGATTTTAAACCCAGGGAAATTATCAAAATTCCACAAGGCATCTCGAACAGTTTTTTCTACAACATCTCTTAACAGATATCGAGGGGTTCGATAATTCTCTTGCAAAAGATTATTATACAAATACACTATTGCTCTTCTTGAAAATGGGAAAAGATTTAATGATTTTCCTTCTTCGGTTATAGCAACATCCCATCCATTACCTTGCTTCACTTCATGCACAGGCAAAGAATCTCCTGAGCCATCCGAAGCAGCCCACTCATCAACTTCATCTTTAGGTAAAGACATTGCATTCAAGTATCTTCCCACAAACTCGCATAAATCAGCTTCACTAGAGCCGAAAACATCATCTGGGATTACAATGAACTGAGTAACACGATCCTTATAGTTATCACGGAAATTACTCTTATAATATTCGCTTGTAGTTCCAATAATTGATGAAATTCTACACATACCTTCCTGCTCGTAATCACCGGTATGCCACGTAGTAAGTACATTTAGTAACGCTTCATTGACACCTGTAAAAGCCGTAATATCTTCTATCAACAGCGTTAATGATTTACCTTGCTTCTTTAATTCTTTTCTTATTTCTTTAAATACCTGTTCAAAGTCTCCTGGTTCCAATCCCGCGCAGCTCTGAATTACTGTATCAACCTTTGAATTAAGATATTTGGCTACAGCATCTGCAACCTCTGGCTCCATATACAACTTTTCGAGCAAACGTACAGCCTTTTTATCTCCTCCGTCATACTGAACTTTGTCACAGAATGCGATATCAACTTGAAAATCCTCTGAAAGGAATTCAGGAACAACATCTCGATTATCTGATGTACTGCTTTCAGCAACTTTAGAATAAATTCTTGCAATTGGACCATCATCCGCCATCATTCGTGCCTTAAACAATTCATTATTTAAAAGTGGTGCAATTCTCTTTCTATCAGCATTATTAAGATAATCAATATCTTCGCCATTATCATCCTCTATTTCAACAATAAACTGATGATAAATAGCATTCATCAATTTGCTCTCACTAATAGTTGATGTCGCATTAACTAATCTCTCATATAAATCTTTATTCTGAATGGATGCTACTTCCGGTTTTTCTAAAAGCTGCTTAATTGTTCCTTTCAATGTGTTGTCACTTCTTCGCACAAAAAGAACAACCTCGCTATCTGGTTTCTGCTTTTCTATTTTTGCATCAAACCATCTAATCAGATGAGATTTACCTGCACCACTTGATCCAATTACAAGAACAAACTGATGCTGATCTTTTGGATTTAGTACGACTCTTTTGTATATCTGTTCTTCCGTATATGCTTTGGATGCCGCACTCGAATCATATTCCTTTTGCAATTTAATTTGCTTGAAAGGAACATGCGTAGCCATAAAATCACCATATGAACTGGTAATAGTATCTATTCTTACTACTTCTGATAATCTCTGTTTTGCAACTTCTGAATTCATACTCAACCCCCTATCGTAATATGGGTAACTGTAGTCTCAAGCTCATGTCCTTCACAGGGATATAACGACCATATTTCTTGAGCATCCAGTCTATGCTCTGCTTTGATTACTCCTAAATCGTTGAGCATTCTAATCGCATTTGAAAAACCATAATTAAATGTCTTTGTATCAACAGTATTATGCAAGGCGATTTTTGCATACGGCATTATCACATCGACAAATTCATCTATTGCATATTCTGTTTTTTTCTTTAACTTGAGGCTTTCAATAATATCTCTGAGAAAAGCGGCTGCATTTGGAAGCAAAATACCAGCAGCACCAGCCTGTGAGTCATGCATATACCCAAATCCCAGAAACGCCATCCAGAATCTCCACGCACGCATATCATCCTCTATTACTTTTTCTCCGATATTACGTTCCATAACATCACTCATTTTAGAAACACTATTATGGTCAAGCACTTCTGTTCCCATGTCTAAATACCCTTGAGTAACCTTATAGAACAAGCTATCTGAAACAAGCTCCAAGTGCATATTGATATAATGCCTCATGTTATCCATGCTTTTTACTGCATCCTTATCTACCGCTAACGAGATTGTATTTTCCTTTGTATTTATAAGCTGCAATTGTTCTGCAGCAGTCCTTACAATACCAAAATAAGGCGTCTTACCTCCGAGGTTCTGCGGTTCAAGCAATAGTTTTAGTGTATTCTCATCCATTGGCTTGCTTGCCACTTCTCTACAAAGTGCATATACTCTTTCAGGTATTGCAGATGTTTGCATTCTATTTCCAAACATAATCCTACATCCTTTCCAAAATATAACTATCTATCTTTGGCCCTTCGACCATAGCAGATATAGGCTTTTGAACCTTTTGAATAAAGTAATCCTCTTTAACTATGTGAATCAATTTAATATCTTTATTCTTATACTTTCTCAATGTCATGCAAAACTCATATACTTTATCTGCACCGGAATTATACAATGCAACAACACCTCCCGAGACATAGTAACCTGACCCCTGCGTGCACAATTCTCGATATTCTTTGATTCCTAAAATCATTACATTACTCTGCTTACTCATATTAAGAATTAATTCAAAATCATTCTCAATACTTGTATCCTCAACAACTATTACAACAGCGCCAGCACTCACATAACGATTTATTAAGGAATAATCGTCCTCTTCACCAATAACAAGAACCTCATTTTCGCCCTGGCACAACTTATTTAATTCGGGTGATATTTGCTTCTTAGGCTCTTTTACTGGTAATAGCAGTGGAAATTTACCCTCTTCCATCGTTTCAGGATACTTATGTTTTGCACATCCACCGCAATACATAGACACTTTATCGTATGTAGAATAGAACATTTCCGACCAGCAAATCCTATCACTGAAGTCAATACCATTTTTTATTCTCTTGATTTCTCTTTCAAAACCTTCCGACTCTCTATCCCTGATTTCATTTATTATTGCCGGAACATCTGCGGATTCATTTCTAAGAGCATCATCCAATATGTCAACACGAATCTTATAACATTCATTTTTAGAATCATAAATCATTGACTTAATTGAAATCAGATTGTGTCGACGCAAAAGAAGAATAACATACACATTCCACTGAATGTCTATTTCACTCGCATCGTCATCTTCTTTTGTAACATTGTAAATAGGTTTCACAGCTGTATCTAATGTTACCATTCCCTTAAACCACAAGGATGTCTTGCTCTTATACATACTAAGCCAACGTCCCCATATCTTATCTGCGCTAAGAACTTTATTCATTCTCTTATGTGCAGAATCAATGTCATCAACTGGATTAATACACATTACACTTAAGCTCACTAACCCATCTCGACCGCCTCGACCAAGCTCCTGGTAGTATTGATTGGGTGTATCCGGAATGTACAAATGTAGTACAGTTCGTACATCTCCTTTATCTACACCTACACCAAATGCTGAAGTTGCAATGATTAGATCTATTTTATTATTTGTCCAATCCTTTATTATTCTCTCTCTCTCAGCAGACTTTGTATCACCGGTAAATGTCTCTAAGTTATTGAGCCCTGCAGAAACAAGAGTCTTTTTTATCTCTTCCGCTTCCTTGGGCGAATTAATGTAAACAACCATTGGATGTGGCAATTTTTTTACCAGCTCAATCATCTTTCGTTTTTTATCTGAATAGCTCTTGGCTTTCACAAGCAAATACCGTGGCTCATGTCTCAGCGCATCACACCTAATCTCAATCCACTTTCCAGTTGTTGTAAACATTTGCTTAAGTTTCATCACGGCTGTTTTTGTATACGTCGCAGATAACAACACTGTGCGCAACTGCGAATTCATTACTAACAATTCCTTGCGCCATGGTTCGAGACATTGATAATCTACTCTAAAGAAATCACCCCATTCAATAACTATATGGGCCTCATCAACAATCAGATTTTTCAAATATTTCTTGGCATTAGCCTCATTTATCATATTCACAAATTCAGTATTTCTAATAAGAGCTTCTGGTGATATAAACAGCAATCTGGCAGTTTCAGCTTTAAGTGCATTTCTAAGAGCATTTTTACGTTCTAATTCAATTCCGCTGTAATAACAGAATATCTCATTATCCGCATTATGCTTAACATTATTCTTCGCATTACGAACCTGGTCAATTGCTAACGATACCGTAGGTACTATAACAATTGTAAGCCCTTCTTGTTGATATGCCATTGTCTGTGTAATTAAGCTTTTCCCACCACCGGTTGGAAGTGAAACTAGAGTAGTGTATCCTTCTGGAGTGTTCAATGCTCCAAATACTGCCAGCTTCTGCTCTAAAGACTTGAATTCTTTGTAACAAGTCAAATTGTAAATATATGCATTATTACCATAAAATATATCTTTCTGTTTTTCCGCATCTCCTCCAACTTTCTTTCTCTGAAATGCCTGGTCCACAAAGAAAGAATCAATATAGACTGGCATTTCAAGACTTGCATAGTATAGCCCTTCCGCATTCAACATAATGCCATACTCATTTTCTGGTGGTATCATCCCATCGGGAATGGATATTTCATTCTGAAAAACTAACAAATAGTTTCTCAAAGAGCATAAAAAGACATCTTTATTTGCAACTCCCGACTTAAACTTTTCGAAATAGATAACCAATCTTTTTGCTGTATTATATCGGAAGCTATCAATTGCAGAGTCCTCCCCAACGAATGTGGGCATAGCACCACTGGCATTACCATTTATATAATTTTCAACATAGGTTTCTATCACCTTCGTATCCATTATTTCTTCACCATCCAAACAAAGCACGCTGATTCAAGTCTAACAGTCGGTTTGGTAAGACTTTCTAATACAACGTCATATATTTCTTTCATCCTATCGTAATCTTCAAGTTCCTGATTATAGTATTCAGAAGTAGCAACCATTGATGTAAGAATTCTGTCCATCTCTGCTTTAGCCTCTGCCGTATGAGATCTTTCTCTAAGAACCTTTAATGCTTTATCCTTACTAACTTTTCTTGACTTCTTAACTAAATCTACCCATCTTTCCTGTGGATAAACACTTCTAAAATAGTCAATATTAGTGGCTCTATATTGAGAGAAGATATGTAAAAATCCTTCATTCTTACTACGTCTTCCAAGATGATCAATATCATCCTTGCTACTCTCAAAATCACGCTGTAGCATCAGATTAAATTCTCTTATAACCTTATCATCCGGTATTTCACCCTCAGCACGAATTCTCACAGGTACCTGTACCTGCTCTACCGCTAGATAGTTTCTAAATACACTCAAATAGGAAAGCGGAACTCCTTTTTCAATCAGCAGCCTTTCATTTGGATACAGTGACCATGTATAAACAAAACCAGTCCAATTTATACTTGACTTCATCGCAAAGGCTGCTGCCTGACCTCTACAAGACCTCATTGCATTATCAACAATACAATCGAATATATCATCTCCAGGTGCAAAGAAGTGAATATAGTCGTTTTCAATTGCCTTCTTTCTACTAAAGGTACCATCAATCGACCGGCTATGATGCATTGTGTTTTTATCCTGCTTGTCCTGTCTTAATTCATGTATCTTACTAATAAACTGATTTTGTTTCTGTGCAAAATATGAATCCCAATCCGGAGGAATTAGCAATGAATTTTCTGCAGATCTTGTTGAGAAGGAATTATCACTAAAACTAATAACCTCGTCCTTTTCCTCAACATCTCTAAACCCTGCAAGCATTGCCCATTGAAGCATCGCATCCGCAAACATTTTATTTTCATTACGATTATAGTATTTAACCAAACTAATCAATTCCTGATTCATCGGTCTATAGATATACGCCGCAGTATCAAAATGCTGTTCTTCACGCACTTCTTCTTTTAGCTTTGCTGATCTTTCAATTACATTCTGTATTTCATTTGTTAATCCAAATCTGAAATCTTTAATAATAGCTGATACTATCGCATTATTAATATCATTCATAATAATCTCTAATCCACTCAGAGAATGATTAAATATTTTCAATCCGTTGTTCCAGAACTTAAACAGCTCTTCTTCCAATGTTTCTTCTGCATAAGGAACCACAGATACGATAGGTCGTCCACTTTCTCTTCCCATACGATCCAGTCGACCTATTCTCTGTTCTATTGCATTTGCATCCCACGGCAGGTCAATATGAACCACATAGTCCGCGCATTGGAAGTTTCTACCTTCTCCACCTGATTCATCACAAAGCATGATTGTACAATTCTTATCATTTTGAAATTTGCAAACATTAACCTCTAACTCATCAGCAGACATGCCTCTTCTAAAACAACTGAATCCGTCCTCTGTATAAAAGTCAGCAAGCATTTCTTCATATACTTCAAAAGTCTCTTTATAATTTGTAAATAACACAACTTTTGAATCAGTTGCATATTCATCAAGATAGTACATCGTCTGCACTATTCTAGAAGTATGTTCTTCTGGCTCATCCAGAACACCTACAATATTCTCGGCAATGTCCTGTTCATACATTTTCCATCTATGTAGATTTTCCTTCAGGCTATCCGGTATAACCACTCCATCTGCTTCCAAGAACTTAACCTGCTGTTCAAAAGCCCATGGTGAACTAAAGAACGTACCAAAAAGAGGCTTGAATATCTTTTCAAATTTCTCTTCCGTTATTTCCTTTTCAGTAATCCATGTCACTAAATCCTGATATGCACCGTATTCATAAAAGTTTTTATCCGGATCTAAAGCATACGGAAGCGAAGTTAGCTGACGCTCCGGCAAATCTTCAAGTGTTTCTCTTCTATTTCTGATAATATTCTTTTCAATCTGATAATTTTCACACAAGTACGAAATAGCAACTTTGAAATGATGAAGGCCCAAATCATCGTCATCAAAATCAGCCTTTTCATACATTTCTTTAAGCATTTCATCTCCTACGTTTTTATAAAGCTTTTTAAAACCGCTCAGAATATCCTCGTAGAAATCCTCGCTATCTTCATTATCATGCGGATTTTCTTCTGCCTCTAAAGAGTCTCTAAAAATCTCATCTAAATCCTCAATATTAGACAACACCATTGCTGCCACTTTAGTAATATTTCCTTGTTTTTCAACCAATTCATCAAATTGCTCTTTAGTACAAGAATCATACTTTTCAGGAAGAATCAAACGAAGTAAATCCAGATAATCTGTTCTCTTCTGCTGAACTGGCGTAGCACTAAGCAAAAGCAGATTTGTAGTGTTGCAACTCAGTCTATGGAACGCATCATAATATGCCTTATATCTTAACAATCTGTGTGCTTCATCAATTATTGTAAAATCCCATTGTTCTTTACATTCTCGATCAGCTGCTGTCTCTAGCTCTGCAAATGTAATAAAGTTATTATTCTCATTTTTTCCTTCATACAAGTCGAACTTTAAGAACAGCTCCGTTTTCCATTGTCCTAACAATGCCCCTGGAACAACAATCAATGCATTAACATCACTATGTCTTGAGAAATACACCTTCAAAACAGATGCTGCTTCGATAGTTTTACCCATACCAACCTCGTCAGCTAGCATATATCTGCAAACGTCATCCTGAAGACATCTCATAATAGACTTAAGCTGATGCGGCATTAGAAAAATCTTGCAACCCGCTAATTCTTTAAATCCCATAATAGAATTATCCAGAACATTCATTGTCTTTGTAACAATACTTCTACCAAACAGCCAGCAAGGATTTTGGAATTCATAACCCTGCAACTGAGAAGCCGGATCCACTTTGCCTACCATGAATGGTGCTATAATTCGATTTTCCGGAACACAAATTAATGTTTTGTCATACTCGTTCTCAATATAATAATCATAGAATTCATCTTCCTTTTTTACACAGGCTACAACCTTATACTTCTCCTTCTCGTAGAGAACAATCGAGCCCACAAAGAACTGACATCTTTGAACCATTGATGTTGGAAGAGGCGCAGTTTTTGGGAAGTTGTCATAATACACTCGATAATTAAATGGGTCGTTAAAAACAACCTCGACAGTATCTGCGTAACTATCTATTTTAGTAATCTGCCCCATCAAAAAATCACGCGGATTAATCATGTCATAATCAATCGGACAGCGTACATACATCTTCTCTAATAACATAATCTCATCCTTTCATCGTTAGTTTCTTCCATATTTGTATGGTTCCAAACAAATCTCTCTTACACCACAGTACTGACACCACTCATCACAAGATTTTGCACAGCCAGTTGCATTTACTCTGTTACTGCTTAATCTCGCATCGATTTCACCCTGCGGAACATCCTTAAAATACCCAAAGAAGCTTCCATCACCATTTCCAAGTTGAAGGTAAATGAACTCCTCACGTTTTTTCATATATATGTCATCCGTAGGACTTATCATTGGAAATGTAGTACCATTTTTAAGCACACTCTTTTGCAAATAGTTTTTTGCATTCGTAATAATATCCATACGCTCTGTGTGCATATCCTTAACAAACTCAAACTTTCGTTCAAGTTTTTTATACTCATCATTTAAAGTATCAAGCAACACATCCTCGGTAGCAATCTGTCCCTGCAACACAACTCTCGCCACATTCTCCAACAAAATCTCCAAGTATTTTAACAACAGAAAATGATCCCTAAAAACTGCCCTCTTCTCAATTGTAGATTCCAACAAAAATCTGTATTTACATATCTTGTATCGGTAGAAATCATATTGTCCATAATTATTCTCTGTATTAAGTTCAAGGTGCAAATTTCTTACTGCTTTCGGTAAAGTTCCAGTAGGTTTATCTTTTGGATAAACTTTCTGAGCCTCCAATATCTTCAACAAATAGAACATCTCATTCTCTTTATCATCAACATTTTTTACATAGCTTAACTTAAACTTTACCCTGTTAAACTGGAGCCCATATATCAACGCATATCTCTTAAAATTCTTATACTCTCTTCTAGATTTAACATAAACCTGGTACTTCCAATCAATTGGATCTTGCGCAACTTCAAAGAAAGTCACGTCCAAAGGCCATGGAAATCTATCTCTTCGAGTTACGTTCATATCGTTATCTGAAAGGCAGGCAAAATGATATATTATATCCTTATTCTGTTTTCTACTCTTTAAGATATCGCCATCAATCTGCTCAAAATCTCTTACTATCCAATTTGCACTTATCCCCTTTTTAGTCTCCTGTTTCAGATAATAAGCCATTGTCTCTTTCAGCACATCAAAAGAACCTGTAGCGTCAATCTTATCAACCTCTTCCAAGCGAATGAGCACACGCTTTACTACATCTCTAAATTCATCTTCAATATCTTCCGCTTCAAGTATTCTTGTTTCAAGGAACTCTTTTATTCTCTTATAGAATTTTTTAAAGTTATTCTCTGTATCCTCAAAATCTGCATAAAATAGCTTTGTAATCTGATCCAGCTGCTCCAATGCCGCAACTAATGTATCTATTTCCTCTGAAGTAACGTCAAAGTATACCAATCTACTACCTATGCGTTTTTCAGTTACATCTTTCTCAGCTTTTTTAATTCGCTTCTTAAGCTTTCCTAATAGGTCAGTTATCTGATCAATGGTTTCCGCACGTACAAAAAATTCTTTTGTTCTGTTGAAAATAGAATAAAGCTTTCCAGGAGTTTCTTCTTTTATAAATCCTGAATTCAGACATTCTACAATATCATTCATATTTTCAATCTGAATTCCACCTTCCTCTGGATTCCACATATTCGTAATGGAAAGAAAAAAATGTCCAATAGGATATGTCAGGAAATGACGTTCACCAAATTGTCCTGGGTAATAAATCTTGAGGATATTGTTTACGCTGTTATTAGCCGCATAGAATTGCTCTTGCATATAATAAAGCGTTGATCGCCTTACGTCTTTATCTCTTTCTTGGCGTTTCAATGCGTCCTCAAATACACTAGCAACATAGCTGGCAAACTCCGTATTATTATCAAACTCCATTACTTCAAAAGGACAATCTTCTTCATTTTCTTCCGGATGTCCCTCTATTAAATTTGCCATTCTATCTGCTAGCAAATTTCCTTCATAGCTATTCGTCAGCAATGGATTAGGCTTAAACTCATTCGTAAACTGACTTTTGATAGGCATGTCAAATGATGAATATACATCTATCCATGTCTGATATACATTCTTGTACTGCTGCTGATAATTGAACAAAAGAATTACTCTTTTATACTTTGCCACCAATTCAATAGTTTGAAGAATCATTGGCGAAAACTGATGTACTCCATGAATCACAATGGTATCTAAATCAACAGCACTTATGTCTGCGTCTTCACGTTCTAACTTCATGCCTTCTCGAATCGCATTCTCGATTTCAGCTTCTGAAAAATGTCTTTTCAACGTAAAATCCTGAACCAAATCTGATTTTCTTATTATTCTATAAAGCTCTACAAGGTGGCGTTGTTCCTCTGTCAACAAATCAGTTCGCATTTCATCAAGGCTCATATCTAGTTCAAACAAAATGCGCAAACTATTACTGAGTTGCTTTCTATTGAATCTTAGCGACTGCCTAATCTTTTCTGAATTATCCGTAATGTTCAATCTGGAGATAGCCTCATCTATCACGGTGTATTGCTTTATTTTGCATTCACTGCTTTCCCAATATGCAAAGAGTCCTTTTACCAAGTTCTCAACAGTAGATACTTTACCTGCTGTCATATCTTCGTACGTTCCCATCATTCCGTTTGCCATAGTTTGTGACACACAGAAATGAGGGCTATTTTTAATGGAATCCCAGTATAATTCTTTATTTATTTCATATGGATTGCTGTATGTATAAATAGAAAACGGCATCCCTTACACCTCCAGAAACTTACTCCAGCTCATATTGGATTTCTTGTCTGTATCCTTCATCCAGATACAATTTCTTATTGCTCTCGTCAATGCGACATAAAGTATTCTTGCCTCTTCACATATTCTCTGTCCGATTTCTTCCTGAGAATCATAATTTGAATTACAATCTTTTTTATTCTCATCAATCTTAATTGAGTACGCTAACTTCGAATTACTATAATTGACATCTGTGTTTGCTTTTTTTAAATTATCAATAGCTTGACCAGTGAAAGGTAATATTACTGTCCCATATTCCAATCCCTTAGCCTTATGCACGGTCGTGCAAAGAAATTTGATTCCTGTTTGATCTTCTGCAACAGCTCTTGCCAATTCTTGCTGCTTAGTTAAAATATTAATTTGAATGGAATTAGCAATGACTGTTAATGTTAAATAATCAACACTATATGATTTAATTATTTTTTCAATCAAAAGCTCATAATTAGATTTATAGAATCTTTGCTTATCAACATCCTCGCTATACTTATTCCATGGTTTAAGCGTTTCAAATATCGCCTTCAGAACAACAAGAACTGGATTAGCCTGGACATACGCAACCAACTCATTCCAAGTCTTATCCATCCTCGCCATAAAATACGTATCTAAAGCTTCAACCAATTTTTTTGTTTGAGAACTCTTGTCTTCATTCTGAAGTCCTTGATACAAGAGTGGCATATCTACATAATTGGATTCCATAAAGTTAACAAGATACACCGGATTATCGGGATTCGTTAACGCCATCAAAAGCTTACAAAAATCAATGGTCGAATCTAACTGATACAGGTCACCGCCGACCTTTGTTTCAATTTCAACCTCTTCATCCAACTCCTTGCATCCCTTTATAATTGTTTCAATCTGCCAATTTTCTCTTACAAGAATGGCAATTGTCTTTTCCTCTTTGCTAAGCTTTCTCCTTTTCTCTAATTCAATAATTTTAGCTTTTTCTCTCTTGAGTAAACCAAGTAAAACTTCTAACTGTTCATCATTCTTTCCATGAAATGGAATACATTCAAACAATTCTTCCTCATTAGCACCGCCATTTAAATTACTCACTAAATGATCTGAATCATAAGTATATGGAAGCCAAGCACTTGCTCCCATTCCTTGAAAGATTTCATCCATTATTTCAAGTAGTCTGGAATCTGTTCGATAATTCGTATTAATGGTATGCTCTTCCCATTTATCGGGAGTTGCATTAAGTCTCTTAAATGCACTTATTGTTGCCCCTCTGAAACGATAAATACTTTGCTTCAAGTCGCCAACAACAAACAAATTACAGTTCTTACCAATAAGCTGCTGAATCTTCAAAAATGAATCTATTTGCGCATCATCAGTATCCTGAAATTCGTCAATAAAAATATATTTGTAATCTAAATGTGTTTTCTCCTTGTCTTTCTGGTTAACAACATCATTCAGAATTATCATCGTTTCTCGTAAATCTATCTTATTGCTTTCTTGAATCTTTGTTTCATACTCAAGTTCCGCAGCAATAATGACCTCCATTATTATTTCATTGAAGAAAGAAAGTAATCCTGGAGCCTGCCCCAACTCGTCTTCCCTAATCTTTTTTATATCAATGCTCTTGTTGTAGAGCTGGTTTGAAAATTCTACTAGCATTCTTCTAAACTGATACAAAGGAAGTTTTATTTCATTTATAAAATTAGGATTTTCGGCTTCCTTCTTTGCAATAAAATCATTGAGATATCTCTCATATATCTGCTCTTTTACGTAGTCTCCAGACGTGATTGCAAAATTATCTCCTAAGCCCATTTGCATGGATGCTTCCTTAATAATTTCACGAGCAAACTTATGGATAGTTGAAATACGCATGAAGTCGATATCTTCTATATATTTCAAAAATTTCGGATTCGATGTTAGTACAAAATAATTAATAAACATCTGCTTAAGTCTATTCTTCATGTTGTCAGCTGCATCGTTTGTAAAAGTAACCATCGCAACATCATCAATCAGATTAACTGTAGGATTCTCATATTTATTGCAGAGAAAAGCAATTCTTGAAACCATGGAATATGTTTTTCCGGTGCCTGCTCCTGCTCTAACCAAGATGTTTTTTTCCGGAGAGGCATGTTCAATAAAATACTGCTGAATATTGAAAGGGCTTTTTTCTGCCAATCTCTCCAACAACTGTCTTTCTTCTGGTGTACATTCTCCTTCATATATTGTTGCGGATTCATCAAGTATATCTGCCAAATCTTCTACAACATACAATTCAAAATTAAATATTCTAAATACATTATTCTTTACTGAAAACTCATTGTCTGCATCTTTTTTTAATTTAAGATTATTCTTCTCTGCTAATATTCCCTTCTCGTTGAGCTCTCCCTCTAAAACATAAAGAATAGAGTCAGCCATATCTTCAGATGATACGAAAACAACCGTCTTTGTTCCTTTCAAATATCCATCTACAATATCGTGAATTTGCCTCTTCACAAACTTCTTAGTATTAGCTACAACCACAGAATAAGGAACCTGATTGCCAAGTTCAAATGGCTTTTTCATCTGAAAATGTGGTTCAAAATGCTGCCTGATTTTTCCCATCAAATCATCATCCATTTCCGCGTGAGGAATGGATTTACACTGATTATATGCGTTAAGCAACTTGTCACCTAAACGCATAGAATCTGACAAATCTTCCTTGAAAATCGTTAATGTTTCTTCAGATACAATGTCTAACCTTTTTTCGTAGTATTCCTTCTTTGAAATAAATGGATAACATACTAAATCAAATATTAATGGACTTACATTGTATTTATCACTTATCAAGTTTAATAATCCAAATCTGTAGGCTCTAGCTTGCTTCTTAGGCGATTTTTCAGGTTTTTCATATCCCTGAACAATAATCTCATCAACACCGGCTACATCAAAAATACTCTCTGCAAGCCAACCCTTCACCTCGATAATGATCATTCCAACATTCTTCATAAGAATGCAGAAATCAAACTCTCTTCCATTTACTTCACGGCCATTGTATACAATAGCCTCTCCCGGAAGATTATCAGAAAGACTCTCCCATACTTTTCCTTCGCCTTTATATTCAGGTTTTTTATCAATCATTATAGCCATGACGTTTACCCCCAATGTACATTACTCAAAGAAGTCCTCATTAATCTTATACACTGTATAGGTCTGAACCTTTTCAAGTCCAATACCATACTTAATCATCAATTCTGCGAGCAAATCCCCATCTATAAGTTTCAAACTTTTCTGCTGCTGTTTTTCAGCATAATTTCTTGCTTCTTTTGTAAATGAAGACGTTGTAATAAACACACCTTTTTGAACATCCTGCATAGCACCAACAAAAGCCTGTAACAACGGTCTTCCAACTGTATTACTACTATCATTTCTTTTTGCCTGAATATATATCTTACTTAATCCAAGCTTGTCCTCATATATTACGCCGTCAATACCACCATCATGAGATTTACCTAATACACGACCCGACAATTCATCCGAGCCATATCCCATTTCAAGTAACAAATTAACCACTAACCGTTCAAAGAAACTTGGGTGACATTCCATAATATGATCCAAAATTTGTCGTTTCATGTTACTCTTATAGAAATGATACGTACGATCTATCTTTTCTTCTGGTAACAAGTCGTCCTCTGACACCAGTTTTTCTTTCTCCTCTTCCTTTTCAGTCGAGTTCTCTTGTCCTTCCTTTACTAATGCATAAAGATTCCTTGTTCCCTTCTGTCCTACAATATGAAAATATTTAACCGGCGATGCACCAGGGAAGTCCAACCCCTCACAATGACAACGTAGTTTCGCATTGACTGCCGCCTCTGGATCCTTAGCCCCAAACTGGTATAAGTTCCTCTCTTTAATTTTTAAATACGCTTCTTTATATGTTAAACTCTCATTTTCTTTTAGAACTTCAACCAATGCATCTACAATTCTCATACGTTCACCTTCTACACTTCTTCTCTTAATACCTTTATCAGCTGATTAATATCTGCTTCTGTCGTATGTTTATTAAGCGATATTCTTAATACCTTTGAAACCTTGTCTTTCAACCCCAATGCAGTTATTACATATGACGGTTCTCCTGCACTACATGCAGAACCTGCTGATAATGCTATTCTGTCGCTTATATGCTTTATAAACCTTTCATTATTGAAATCCTTCTTATCGACCACTATACTTATAATTCCGGGCAATCTCTTCTCTGATAGGTTTGTTAATGATATATCTGGTAACGTCTTTAATCCAGCAACAAGCATCTGATCAAACTGTAAAATCTTCTGTTCATTTGTATCGAAATCCCTCATTGCAATGTCTGCAGCTTTACCAAAACCTACAATATTATGAACTGCTAAAGTCCCAGCCCTAAACCCATTTTCCTGTTCACCACCATGCATAAATGCAGTAATTGGAGGAATACCATACGCATCACTTTTAATAAATGCTGCTCCTATTCCTTTGGGGCCATAAATCTTGTGCGCTGAACACGAAGCAAAATCCAATCCCATCGCATGAACATCAATAGCCATTTTCCCTATTGCTTGTGTTAGGTCAGAATGAATTGCAATACCCTTCATTGAACACATCTTAGCAATTCCAGAGACATCACTAATAGTACCAACTTCATTATTCACATAGATAACAGAAACCATTGCGGTGTTATTCTTTAGCGCTTCCTCTATAGTTGTAACAAGTATTTCTCCCGTTTCAGTAATACCAACAAAAGAAGCTTCATATCCTCTGTCTACAGATTTTCTCCCACCAAACAATGTTACAGTAGGATCATTATTAGAATACAAATCACCATTAAGGAATTTGCACGTATTCAATGTGGCCTTATGTTCTGCAACAGATGTAATGATATGGTTCTTTCCATCTCCGTAGTAACGTCGATAATCCATATAACCTTTAATAATAAAATTTGTGCTTTCTGTTGCACCTGCTGTAAAAATTATTTCTTCTGGATTAGCTCCCAACAGTTTTGCAACCTGAACACGTGCATTTTCTACTGCATTATGAGCGTTAACTGCCTTGCAATAATACTTACTTGAAGGATTGCCATATTCTTCTCGGAGATAAGGGAGCATTGCCTCCAACACTTCCTCATCCACCGGAGAAGTTGCACTATTATCCAAATAAATCATACAGTATCACCTACTCCTAATACTTGAAGTATGTATTTATCCATGCTTCCAGCATGATTATACATATCAAGTAGTAATTCACTACCCCTATCAATGTGTGCCTTAACATACTTCGGAAAAAATTCTTCCTCCGGCAAATATCTTCCTTCAACTTCTTCAATCAAAACCTTGAAATATGTTTCATTATCACCTGTAATTGTCTGCCTGTTAAGATCCAATCCGTCTGAATCAGATTCATAATCTGCAACTGAAGAATTCTCTTTCAAAGACCACGCTATTGCATGTTTTACCAAAGTATATGGTTTATAGTTTGTTCTATTTTCTAACTCTTGGAATATTTCCTGAGTTCTCTTTGATGTTTTTAATCTGAATATCATTGCTTACACCTCAAAAAAATAATGTTGTTCTACAGTAGTTCTGTTTTGACTCTCATCATTTATAAGAAGATATTCCTTAGCAATATATGGCTTTATAATCTCGTAATACTCTTCATTTATTTCTTCATCGGTTGAAAGAATTACTACCTGTTTGCTGATATTAGGGAAGAACTTCTCTGATATCTCTTTTCTATGGTTAGCATCGATACGCGCATAAGGAGTATCAATAACAAACGGTATATCCTTGCCCGACATTTCTATAATTGCCCAATACAATGACAATATAAATATCTGACGTTCACCCTTTGACAAGCGACTAATATCTATACGCTTATACAAATCATAGCTACCACGCTGCGTGTCACACTCTATTGCCTGTTGCAATTGTAGAACAGTCTTCGCCTTATACTTTTCACAAAGGATCTTCATTCCCTGCTTTCCAATTTCAAATGCAAACACTTCTTTCCCAAGATTCTTCATTAAATAAAGTAATTCTGTGGCACTGTACTTAACATTTTGATAAAGGTTGAATTGAAAATCATCCTCTATTTCGATATGTGTAATTAAATTATTCTTTCTATAAATATGCTGTAATTTCTCTACTATCAGTTTTTCAAGTTTACATTTGATCGACTCCGATTTATTATCAAGCATCTTTCCCATCATTTGAGACAAGCCCATACTCAATTCAAATATATGTTTATTCTGAGCGTTATCCTTAATACCTTGAAATGCTCGGTCTCTTTGCTGAATTGCTACTGCCAGTTCCTCTTTCAAAGTTGTTAAACTAATCTCTGCATCATGAATTCTTGACAAAATCTCTTCTTTCTTTTTTAGCAGCGCATTTTCTTTTTCCGCAAACTTCCCTGCATCTTCGTCTGTCATCGCACTCTTCAAAATGCGGTTGATTTCCATAGTTCTATCAGCAGCTTCCCGTCTTTTTTCAACCAACTCTACCATTTCCGCAACTTCAAAATCATCAATCGCAGAAATCATTGCGCTTACTCGACCGTAGTCTTCCTTAGATAGGTCATGCACAGGCTGTGCACCTTCTTTAAAGCCCTTCGGTTTAAACTTCCTAAGCAAGAATTCCATCAATGCATCAACAGTATCATCACTAACTTCCTGATTCGCATTAAGTGTATTCTGAATTTCCTGTCTCTTTAATTTTTGCTGAACATAATAATAGATTTCACCTTTTTCCTCAAAATCTAATTGTTCAGAAATTTTTCCTGTAAAATCGCGAAGGATATAAAAAGGCATCAATCCTTCAACAAACATTTTGATTTTTGTAAGGGTTTCCGTTTTAATATGTTCAGCTTCTGAATACTCTTTCAGAAGTGACTGTCGTTCGATTTCTGTTATTCCTCCGGCATTCTTAAAGGCACTCTCAACCTCAATCAATTCCGTTTCAATTTTCTCTAACTCACTTCTATCCGCTACAAGTTGAGATTCTAACGCTGAATAGTTTGTCTCTATTTCCTCTGCATTTCTACGCAGCTCTTCATATTGTGTATATATTTCTTCTTCATCATTACTTAAAGCTTTTCCCGCATATCCTGTTGTATACTTTCTAATAATTTCAAAGATATCTAATCCACACAAAGTATAAACTGCATTTTTGACGTAAGAGTTGTATGTGCTCGTCGAGAAAATGCTTCCAACTTCCTCACCATCGAACAAGAAAAATTCAAACAAGTCCGGTGGAATCATACCCTGTAAATAGTTCTGGAAATATGACAACTCTTGATTATCTAATATACGACCTTCTGTTTTAACATAATACTTTTCTTCTAATTTGTGTTTTGTATAATCCCACGCTCTTGTTATCTCGTATTCTTTAACTTCTCGCTCAACCATCAAAGATACAAATATCTGAACTCTTGATTCGACAACATCTTTCTGAAAAGATTTAGAATTAATGCAATCCTTGATTTTTGCAATATACGTAGGATTAACACCCACATAACCAAATGATAATGGTCCATATAGCGCTATCTTAATAGCAGAAAATAACGAGGTCTTTCCCGCTCCATTCTTTCCACCAATCAGAATAATGTTTTTACTATTATCATCACTTGTGAAGTCAAACTCATTCAATCCTTCATAGGAGTTGAAATTATATAACACTATTTTATTTATTTTCATCTTCAATCTCCTTTAGAATTTCATGATGAAGCCATTGCTGATTAAGCAAACGTTCCAAAGCATCCTTCATAATTTTTTGATTCGAATAATTTTTATTATGATAAACAGAAAGAATTACATTTCTAACCAAATCAAATGGAACATCGTTTGCTTCTGCTAATCTCTCTAATTCATCTACAGTCTCTTTATCAATCAGAGGTTCTTTATACTGATCCCATGGTAATTTCTCGCCGGTTAGCTCTTCGTATAACTCGACAAGCGTTCGTCTTGAAAGATCTAATTCATCATCCCATATCTCATCAATTGCTTTAAGTTCTTCCTGAGTGATGAGTTCGTATCCCATTTGTTGCTGAGTTTCTATTAGCTTTGTCAAAATTAGCTTTCTGGCCTCCCAGGTAAATGGGCCATAGCCCATCTCTCCCGTCTTTGTTTCATAGACAGTTCCGTTCCTTCGCTTTTTCTCACGGTATTCATCTTTATCACGAATACTCATAATCCAAGTTCTAAATTCTGCTAAAGGAATCAATTCTCTATGACCACTCCTGATAAATCCATTTAATGATTTATCATCTTTAACAACAGTACACACCCAACATCCAAATCTAGAATTACCACATGACTGTGTCTGCCCACCAGCATTAGCTCCTGCAAAAGGACATTCTCCACTATCCGCATCAGCATATAACGCGACAAGTTCATTATTGTTAGAACCCCAAGGTGTTTTCCCGCCATCAAGCTTTAAAAGAACATCCCAAACATCATCTGTTGTCAATTCGACTATTGGATTATATACATACGCATCTTGAATTGTTTCATGTCTATTCATCAAACGATTAGCTAATTCTCTACCTTCAATACGCCTTCTACGCGCTTCACTTTCAGCTTTTCGAACGCCTAGAAGAACAACAACCTCTTCACCTTCTTTTTTTATCACATCCCTAATATAATCAGCACTAGGATTAATCTTAAGCCTATCCGTACACCATCTAAAAGTTCCATTCATTCTTGGCGTTGGAAACCCTCGACCTATTACATTTGCCCAAAATGAGTTATCTGCTGGTGGTGTTACCATCGTAGAAATAACAGGCAACTCATCTTTGGCTGCAGCGTCACCAAGAAGTTTATTCATTTTATTGAGATATATTTTTATCAAAGGATTCTCAATAAGTGTATCTGAAGAAACAATATAAACACTCTTATTTCTTTCCTCTTTCGGAAGGGTTAATAACATCTTATAAACCAATTCAACGACGGTCGTAGAATCCTTTCCTCCGCTATATCCAATTACCCAAGGGCGCTTATCCGACTGATAAACATACTTAATCTCTTCTATCAGTTCCTCTAGCGTATTCTCATTAAAATAACTATTCGTTGCCATCGTTACTACCTCGATGCTGAGCGACTTGGCTTAGTAGTCCAAGACTCAACTCTTTCCCTTCGTCATCCATTTGCTTTATATAACTTAATATTTTGCGTTCAACATCATCTGCATCATCATTAAAAAATTCTCTTCCCACTAATTGATCAAGTGAAATATTATATATGTCCGCAATCTTTTTAAGCTGTTCAATATCTGGGGTCGTAACTCCCCTCTCAATGTTGCTTATCACTTGCTGTGATACATTCAGCCTTTCAGCCAGCTCCATTTGCTTAAGTTTTTTGCTTTTTCTTATTTCTGCTAATCGTTTTCCTATAGTCTGCATATCTTTCATTCTCCATCAAAACAAAGGATACAATAGGGCATATTTTACCCAGTTTGCACAGTTATACCGAATACAAATTATACACGAAAAGCTCAATAAATACAACAAAATTACGTATATTCGCCCTTGACCAACAATATTATTGTATTTTATAATATATACAAACTTTTTGTTAGTCGTTACAAAGAAAAGGAGGATAAAACAAAAATGATTTGTAAAAAATGCCAAGAAAAACTTACTCCCAATAATACTTATCCATCAGACCACCGATACTGCATAACATGTGGTAAGGAACATACCGAACACCTCTCTGAACGTAGACAAACCTTATTATCGTTACGCGAAATGAATTTGGAATCTAAAATTATTCAAACCAAGTACCTAATAAAATGTGCCATTAGGGAATTCGGACTTGACAAAGTGTATATATCATATTCTGGCGGTAAAGATTCAACAGTTCTTTCCCATATTGCCAAAAGCATATACCCCGATATCTTACACTTGTTTGCTAATACAACAAACGAATATCCCGAAACCATCCAACATATCAAGTGGGAAAAGGACGAAAATGGAACAAATATCATTTCCGTCCTTCCCATAGATTGCCACGGAGAACTTTGGACTTTTAAAAAAGTTGTCGAGCGATATGGATATCCGATGTTCTCCAAGCGGGTGTCTAATGCTATACGAACATATCAACATGCACTTTCCGAACGTACAAAGCAGAATTCACAAAATTACATCGATCGGAACTTTAAAAAGTATGATAAGTACAAAGATCTACCAATATCTGATAAGTGTTGTGATAAATTAAAAAAGGAACCTCTTCGTCGAAAAGCTAAAGAACTCGGATTAGAATGTGCTATCTTAGGCATACTTGCCTCCGAAAGTTACCAACGTGAAAAAGATTGGTTAGAACATGGTTGCAACGTATTCCACAAACGAAATGATAATCAAAGTCGTCCATTATCTTTTTGGACTGATGAGGATATCCTCGAATACATCGCCAAATACGATGTTAACATTCCCAAACTCTATGAGATGGGCTATAACAGAAATGGCTGTATGTATTGCGGTTTTGGCGTTCATTTAGAACCTTCACACTGCAATAGATTCCAAAAGCTAAAGCAAACACATCCAACTCAATATACCTATTTTCTAAATAACTTTGGACAACTTATGCTTGAATTCGAGATAAATATTGTATAAAAAAGAGACTAATCCGGAAAACTCCTTTTCTTGATTAGTCTCTTTTTGAACAATTAACTTTATTAACCTACATTCCTTTATCTAAATAGTTCTTTCATATTTTTATATGTTGACTGCAGGGACCCGTAGCCATGCTTCCAAGGCATAAAGAAACGCACCAACTTATAGACTACATCAGTCCACAAATCAGTGCCTTGTTGGCAGGACAGCCTATCATGGCTACCTCCTGCCGTAAACATATTTATCCAACTTTCCATTCATATATCATTCTTTTTCCCTCTGTATATGAAGTCGAAAAATGAACCTTTTCATTCCATCTAAAATAGTAACAGTACTCCTTACTCTCAACCAAACTATCACTTATCATCACAAGCTTCTCAATCATTTTTTATTACATGTTATTTCAGCAAACCATATCTCTTTCTTTTCCCAGTCAATTTCTTATAGTTTACATCCCAAAAACAAAGCACTTTCAACCAATTGCGCTACAACATCATCTTTTCGCTTATTATCAGACTTAATTATGTTTTTGCGGATTTCACTTATTTCATCCCGCAAATCATTTGTTATCATTGTTAGTGCAATTTTTTGTGCATATGTTAACACTTCTATTGTTTTAGCTAGCAACTTAATTTCTTTAAAAGTGTACATTTTATTCCTCAGCAAATTACCTTGACCCAAAGTTACGTTTACACCATTATTCAAAATCTGATAGTTATCATGATTCGCAACATTTCTCCAATTAGATATTTTTTCATTCAACAACATATCCTTATATACAGCTTCAAATAGCTTGCTATTTTGTAAGAGATTATCTACATGAACACCTAACTTGAAATTCTTTATCTCTTTCGACTTAACAATTCTACAACACGAATCAATAAAAAGTATATAATCTTTATCCACACCTTCTATTATACGGCCTATGTATTCGAACGCATCGGAGATTACATAATCTTCTCTATTGTCTTTGTTAAATACTTGGAGCAACTTGTCCGAATTTATAGTCACCTTCTCCCCAAAATATAACATTCTCGGATAGAAATCTTTTAATATATTCTTTGCCCTTTCTTCATCAGCCTTTCGTGCAGACCAATATATATTTATAATCTCAGTTATCAAATCCTCAAAAACACCATCTTTAATAAAACA
>JAZULV010000005.1:0-15993 GCA_045603305.1 Lachnospiraceae bacterium
CTTATGATTCAGAGAAAAATATTGAAGAAAAGTTCTATGAGTTGAGAATAGAGTTGATAAATGATTTGTCTTTTAGTGTTGTTTGTCAGAAAGTTTATTTTAGGGATTGAATATACATAACAGAGATTAAAAGGATAGATAGTGTTAGAATAGAAGGCTAAGAATATGCTCTCATCTGAAAATATTTCTAATTATCAGTTGTTGGCGGAGAGTGAAATGCGAATGTTGATAGATTTTGATTTACTGGAAACATTTGCTCAAAAACACTCAGGAGCATATGTAAATATGGCTGAATTTATTCTAAATAGCCGAGTTGTTTCTTTTTCGTATATTCTGAACTACGCTCATGCCTCAGAAAAAAACAATTTCATATCATGTGGGGATTACAGTGCCGGTATTATAATTCGCAGTATGAAGTGCTGAATTGTAAACAGAGTACGGTTAGCAAACAATATTTACTGGAGCTTTTTAATCAGCAACTGACTGATATGAAAGATGATTCATTATGTTATATGAACAATGTCGAACGCATTCCGTTTTGGGATATGTTGATTTATGACAGTACATTTTCCTGGTGTTTAGCAATTACTCATGAGGATAATGCAGAGGGGAAAAGGTTGTGTTTTTGTATGGATTAATTACAATAAGCATTTTTCCAATCACATTTAATAGAACCTTTATAAATCTCAGCAATTATTAATTATGATTATATTGATTTATTTTGAATTAATGTATTATAATAATAACATTATGGTTTGATACTAATTTATTTTATATGGGAGAATGTGAATGAGTGACCAGAATCCGAATAGGAATAATAACAATAATAACAACAATAATAACGGTAATGGGCCGAAGATGAAGAATAGTGTACCGGTACTTATTATTGGTGCAATTGTTACTCTTCTTATGATTGCATTAATTAACAGTTTTTTATCAAATAATACGAATAAAGAGATTCCGTATACTGAATTTCTTGAGCTGCTTGATGAAGGCAAGGTTGAGAAGGTAACAATTAGTTCTAACCTCATTTATATGGAGCTTGTAGAGGGCTATACTTATGTAGATGAGGATGAAGAGGAAGAACCTAATATCAGCGATAAGCTTTTGCAGCAGATGGGAAGGATTAAGTACTATACTGTGCATATTAATGACCCGGACATGGTGAACCGACTTATTGAGTCGGGTACAGAGTTCGGTGGTGAGACTCCGAAGAGCGGTTCATTAATAGTTGAGATATTACTTATGTATGTATTTCCGATAGTGATGGTGATGGGCTTCCTTTCATTTATGATGAAGCGTTCCGGTGGCCCGATGGGTGTCGGTAAGAGCAATGCCAAGAAGTATGATATGCAGAAGGAGACCGGAGTTACCTTTAAGGACGTGGCAGGTCAGGATGAGGCGAAGGAGTCTTTAGTGGAGATAGTTGATTTCCTTCACAATCCTAAGAAGTACGCTACTATCGGTGCCAAGCTTCCGAAGGGTGCACTGCTTGTAGGTCCTCCGGGAACAGGTAAGACCCTTCTTGCGAAGGCGGTTGCCGGTGAGGCGAAGGTTCCGTTCTTCTCACTTTCCGGTTCAGACTTTGTGGAGATGTTTGTCGGTGTCGGTGCTTCAAGAGTAAGAGACTTGTTTAAGAGAGCCCAGGAGGCAGCTCCTTGTATTGTATTTATTGACGAGATTGATGCTATTGGTAAGAGCAGGGATTCACGCTACGGCGGAGGTAATGACGAGCGCGAGCAGACCTTGAACCAGCTGCTTTCAGAGATGGATGGTTTCGATTCTTCTAAGGGTGTATTTATTCTTGCGGCAACTAACAGACCGGAGATTCTTGATAAGGCGCTTTTAAGACCGGGACGTCTTGACAGAAGAATTATTGTAGATAAGCCTGATTTAAAGGGAAGGATTGAGACACTTAAGGTTCATGCAAAGAATGTTAAGCTGGATGAGACTGTAGACTTTGAGGCGATTGCACTTGCAACCTCCGGAGCTGTGGGTTCAGACCTTGCAAATATGATAAATGAAGCTGCTATTAACGCTGTAAAGCATGGCAGAGAGTTAGTAAGCCAGTCTGATTTATTTGAGGCTGTGGAAGTAGTTCTTGTAGGTAAGGAGAAGAAGGACCGTATCATGAGTGAGAACGAGAGAAAGATTGTTTCTTACCATGAGGTTGGTCATGCTCTTGTAAGTGCACTCCAGAAGGATTCAGAGCCGGTGCAGAAGATTACTATTGTGCCAAGAACCATGGGTGCTTTAGGTTACGTTATGAATGTACCGGAGGAGGAGAAGTACCTCAATACTGAGGCTGAGATTAGAGCAATGCTTGTACAGTTCTTAGGCGGTCGTGCCGCAGAGGAACTGGTATTTGATACAGTAACCACCGGTGCTTCCAATGATATTGAGAGAGCAACTTCTCTTGCCCGTGCAATGGTTACCCAGTATGGTATGTCAGAGAAGTTTGGTCTTGTTGGCCTTGAGTCAGTAGAGGACAGATATCTTGAGGGAAGAGCAGTTCTCAATTGTTCAGATATTACTGCAGCGGATGTTGATAAAGAAGTCATGCAGATACTTAAAGAGTCCTATGAGAAGGCTAAGCAGATGCTTTCAGAGAACAGAGAGGCTCTTGACAGGATTGCTGCGTTCCTTATTGAGAAAGAGACAATCACTGGTAAGGAGTTCATGGAGATATTTAATGAGATTCGTAACGGTGAGGTTATAATAGATGTAGCAGAGCAGTCAGGCATCGATTATGAAAGTACTGTTACAGGTGAATAAAAACATATATATTTGAGAGATTAAGAGGGTGTATCTAAATAGATGCTTGGGTTAAACATAAGTTTTCGGCTTGCTATTTTGAACACCCTCATTTTGTTAAGGAGGTGATTTGCAGTTGTTTGATTTTGACGAGGAATTAAAGAAGCTTCCGACCAATCCGGGAGTTTATCTCATGCATGATGAGAAGGATGAGATTATATATGTAGGAAAAGCG
This sequence comes from Lachnospiraceae bacterium, assembly GCA_045603305.1. Taxonomy (GTDB): domain Bacteria; phylum Bacillota; class Clostridia; order Lachnospirales; family Lachnospiraceae; genus JAFRXK01. The sequence continues at coordinate 2,990 of JAZULV010000005.1, forward strand.
ATAAATTTAAGAAACCGAGTGCGTCAGTATTTCCAGAGCAGCCGTGGCAAGTCACCGAAGATTCAGAAAATGGTGTCGCTTATTGCGAGATTTGAATATATAGTGACTGACAGTGAGTTAGAGGCGTTAGTTTTGGAGTGCAATCTTATAAAAGAGCACAAGCCAAAGTACAACACCATGCTTAAGGACGATAAGACCTATCCATATATAAAGGTCACTACCGGTGAAGATTTTCCAAGGCTCTTTCTTACAAGAGATATGAAGAGGGACAAGTCTAAGTATTATGGCCCTTATACCAGCGTAGGTGCGGTAAAGGATACCATAGACCTTATTCACAGGCTTTATCACTTGCGAACCTGTAACCGCTGTCTTCCAAGGGATATCGGCAAGGAAAGGCCATGCCTCAATTATCACATAAAGCAGTGCGATGCACCATGCCAGGGGTATATTTCTAAGGTGGAATATGCGAAGGCTGTTTCCAGTGCCATGGATTTTCTCGATGGACATTACGAAGGTATACTAAAGCAGCTTGAGGAAAAGATGAAGAGTGCGGCAGCAGAGCTGGATTTTGAGACTGCCGGTGCATATAAAGAATTATTGTTCAGTGTAAAAGAGGTTGCCCAGAAGCAGAAGATAACTGATTTTGGTGGCGAGGACAGGGATGTTATTTCCTACGCTGCAGAGCAAAGAGACGCAGTTGTTCAGGTGTTCTTTATCCGTGGCGGCAAGCTTATCGGCAGAGACAATTATCATATAAATATAGCCGAGGGTGATGACAGCAAAGTAATGCTTTCCGAGTTTATTAAGCAGTTCTATTCGGGAACGCCTTACATACCAAAGGAGATTTTTCTTCCTGAGACCATTGAGGATACTGCTCTTATAGAGGAGTGGCTTTCCGGCAAGAGAGGCCAGAAGGTTACGATAAAAGTGCCTCAGAAGGGCGAAAAAGCCAGACTTATGGAGTTAGCAGAGAAGAATGCTTCTATGGTACTTGAAAAGGATAAAGAGAAGTTAAAAAGAGAAGAACTAAGAACCACCGGGGCAGTAAAAAATCTTTCAGAAATTTTAGGTTTTGAAAAAACTATTCATAGAATGGAAGCCTACGACATATCAAATATCAGTGGGTATGAGTCCGTAGGATCCATGGTAGTATACGAGGCAGGTTCTCCGAAGAGAAGCGATTACAGGAAGTTTAAGATAAAGACTGTAAAGGGTGCCAACGATTATGCTTCCATGGAAGAGGTTCTTACAAGAAGATTTACCCATGGCCTTTGTGAGATAGAGAACTTAAAAAGCAAAGGCGCAGATACCGATTACGGAAGCTTCACAAGATTTCCTGATTTAATCATGATGGACGGCGGTAAGGGACAGGTAAACATTGCTGAGAGTGTACTTGAAAGGCTGGGACTTTCAATACCGGTTTGCGGTATGGTTAAGGACGATAATCACCGTACCAGAGGCTTGTATTACAGAGATTTAGAAGTACCGTTAGATACTCACGGAGAAGTTTTTAAGCTGATTACAAGAATTCAGGACGAGGCCCACAGATTTGCCATAGAGTACCACAGAAAGCTAAGAGGCAAAGAGCAGGTTCATTCTGTATTAGATGACATACCGGGAATAGGTCCGGTTAGACGAAAGGCACTTATGAGGCATTTTAAGTCTATAGAAGCTATTTGCGAGGCTTCTGTGGAGGAGCTTATGGAGATTCCTGAAATCAATGGCAATACTGCTGAGCAGATTTTTGAATTTTTCCATGCTTGAACTTAAAGAGTACTTATGATAACATAATTTTAATACAACATTCCGGAACTCTTAGAATTAATAAAACAAAGCTGAAAGTATTTATTTTCGGCAGACTGTTTTGTAAACTAAAGAGAACCGGATGACCGCATTTTATAAAAACACTGAAAATGTTGGAGGCAGATATGGTATACGTTAAAGTCAGTACATTAATCCGCAAGATGAATCTTGAGAATCTTACCCCGGATATTGACATTGATAATATTAGAATTTACTATCCGGATATTAACAGACCGGCTCTTCAGCTGGCAGGATTTTTTGAGCATTTTTCTCATGAAAGAATTCAGATTATTGGTAACGTTGAATATTATTATGCAAGCGAGATGAATAAAGATGTCCGTCTTGTAAGATTTGAGAGAATCTTTGAGAGACAGATACCATGTCTTATTTATGCAAGACAGTTAGAGCCGGATCCGGAGATAATAGAGATTGCTAATAAGTACGGAGTTCCTGTATTGCGTTCTGATAAGCCTACTTCAGACCTTATGGCTGAGATTATCAGATGGATGAAGGTTCAGCTTGCACCTTCTATCAGTATTCACGGTGTTCTCGTAGACGTATACGGTGAAGGTGTGCTTATCATGGGTGAGAGTGGTATCGGTAAGAGTGAAGCAGCACTTGAGCTTTTAAAGAGAGGTCACCGACTTGTAGCCGATGACGTGGTGGATATTAAGAAGGTAAGTGATGACACCCTTGTAGGAACTGCACCGGATATTACCAGACATCTTATTGAGCTTAGAGGTATCGGTATTATTGATGTTAAGACTTTGTTTGGTGTTGAGTGTGTTAAGAATACTCAGGCTATTAATATGGTAATCAAGCTTGAAGACTGGGACAAAGACAGAGAATATGACAGACTTGGTCTTGAGGATCAGTATACAGAATTCCTTGGAAATAAGGTAGTCTGTCACAACATTCCGATAAGACCGGGACGTAATCTTGCGGTTATCGTAGAGTCTGCTGCGGTTAATTATCGTCAGAAGAGAATGGGTTATAATGCTGCCCAGGAATTGTACAAGAGGGTTCAGGAGAACTTTACAAAGAGTAGAAGAGATGATGATCAGGAAGCAGACAGGAGCATGTATGATGCAAGTTATTGATGAATTAATTCGTATTGCCGGCAAGGAGTGTGTTCTTACAGGTGAAAGCATGAAGAAACACACTACTTTCAGAGTAGGTGGTCCTGCGGATTTTTATGTCATGCCAATGAATAAAGAGATGCTTAGAGACATTCTGCTTTTATGTAAGGAGAATGATATAGAGTATCATATTGTTGGCAATGGCAGTAATCTTCTAGTAGGAGATAAGGGAATCCGTGGTGTGGTTATTAATACCAGCGCAAAGATGAATTATTTGCAGGTGGATGGTAACCTTATCACAGTCGGGGCCGGGTGTCTTCTTTCAAAAGCGGCAAAGGAAGCTCTTTGTGCAGGGCTTACCGGCATGGAGTTTGCCGCAGGAATTCCGGGAACTGTAGGCGGAGCTGTGGTTATGAATGCCGGAGCCTATGGTTCTGATATAAGTGAAGTTATATTGGAAGCGACGGTGATTACACCGGAGGGAGAATTTAAGACACTTTCAAAGGAAGAATTAGAATTAGGATATAGAACAAGCTGTATTGAAAAGAATAACTATATAGTAGCAGAGGCAAAGTTTGAGCTTAAGCCGGGTGACAGGGAGCAGATTTCTTCTTATATGGAAGAATTGGCTTCAAGAAGACGTGAGAAGCAGCCTTTGGAGTATCCAAGTGCAGGAAGTACATTTAAGCGTCCGGAAGGATATTTTGCGGGCAAGCTTATTATGGACGCCGGACTTGCCGGTTACCGTATCGGTGGTGCCTGTGTTTCACCAAAACACTGTGGGTTTGTAGTTAATGATGAGGGTGCTACTGCAACCGATATAGTTGAATTGTGTAATAGTACAGCTGCAATTGTAAAAGAAAAATATAATGTCGATTTGGAAATGGAAGTTAAAAAACTGGGAGAATTTTAGTTATATTGTTAAAATATTAACAAAATAAGACACTTATAACGTTTAAGGAAATTTTCAAAACTTGACATGACAGGTTACAGATGTTATATATTTTCTTGTGGTGATAAGATAACTCGAAAGAGGTGGGATTATGTCTTTTTCCACAGAGGTTAAAGAGGAACTGTCCACGCAGTTAAGCAGTGCCAGACATTGTCAGATTGCTGAGCTGGCGGCACTTGTTAGTGTAATAGGTAAGGCAGCAGTCGATGAATTTAAGAATTATGAATTAGTATTGCAGACAGACAATATTGCTGTGGCAAGAAAAATTTATTTTTTATTAAAAGAAACCTTTAATATATGTGCAGGAGTATCTATCAAAAGCAACTCAAAAGTGCGGCGTAACATAAGCTGTCGGCTGACAATAGAGAACTCCCAAGATACATTAAGGATACTCAGGGCTTTGAAACTTATTGATGAAGACGGAGGCATAATAGAAAGAGAAGATTTTGTCAACGAGATGCTCATTAGTAATGCCTGTTGTAGAAGAGCTTTTGTACGAGGTTTGTTTTTAGCTTCCGGTTCGGTAACCGATCCGAATAAGCCTTATCACTTCGAGATAGTCTGTCAGGGAGAATGCAAAGCAGAGCAGCTTAAAGAAGTCATTGCTTCATTTGGAATCGAAGCCAGAGTCGTAGTGCGAAAGAATCATAATGTTTTATATATTAAGGGTGGCGATTTGATTTCTGATATGTTGAATATCATGGAAGCCCATGTTGCACTTTTTAATCTTGAGAATGTAAGGATAGAAAAAGAATTAAGAGGTATGGTTAACAGAGTAAATAACTGTGACAATGCCAACATTAATAAAACAGTTTCAGCCGCGGTTGAACAATCTAATTATATAAGATACATATATGAGAAGAAAGGTTTTAACAGTCTTCCGGACAGCCTAAGAGAGCTTGCAGAGCTCAGACTTGAATTTCCGGAGGCATCGATTAAAGAGCTGGGTATGAAGCTCAGTCCTCCGCTTGGCAAGTCGGGGGTTAATCACAGGTTGAATAAGTTAAAAGATATAGCTAGAAGTTTAAGGGAGAATGAGGAGAGAGAAAAATGATAGCAAAAGAGATTACTATTCAGATTCCTGAAGGGCTTGAGGTAAGTCCGATTGCAAAGTTGGTTCAGATTGCAAATCAGTACGAGAGTAAGGTTTATGTAAAGTCTGATAATAAGCATATCAATGCAAAGAGCATTATGGGTATGATGTCACTTGCACTTAGAACCGGTGATAAGATGACCGTTTCTGCCGAGGGCTCAGACGAAGATCAGGCAGTTGAAGGGCTTGAGAAATATTTATGTAATATCTAAAATCTTTTACACCTCCGGGCTGGTTTGCCTGGGGGTGTCTTACTACATAATAAAGTATACAGTAAACTTGTTGGATAGATTTATGTATATCAAAGTATGAAAAAACCGCCGGTCAAAGGTATACAGAACAGGCGGCAGTTTTTGTATCGGGAAGGAGGAGCATTAATGGCATTTACACATTTGCATGTTCATACAGAGTATAGTCTGCTTGACGGCTCCAGTAAGATAAATGAATTGACTGCCAGAGCCAAAGAGCTTGGCATGGACAGTATTGCAATAACAGACCATGGTGTTATGTATGGTGTAATTGATTTTTACAGAGCAGCAAAGGCCAATGGAATTAAGCCAATATTAGGCTGTGAAGTATATGTTTCACCGAACTCCAGATTTCAGAAGGAAGCAGGTGGCAGTGAGGACAGATATTACCATCTGGTGCTTCTTGCAGAGAATAATACAGGTTATGCGAACCTGATGAAGATAGTGTCAAAGGGCTTTGTAGACGGTTTCTATTATAAGCCAAGAGTTGATTATGAGGTGCTTCGTGAGTATCACGAAGGAATTATAGCCCTTAGTGCCTGTCTTGCCGGAGAGGTGCAAAGATATATTGCCCGCTCCATGTATGAAGAGGCGAAGAAGTCTGCGTTAATGTATCAGGATATATTCGGTAAGGGCAATTTCTTTTTGGAGCTTCAGGACCATGGTATACCGGAGCAGAGAATGGTTAATACCGGTCTTGTCAGAATGAGTCGTGAAACCGGTATTGAGCTGGTTGCTACCAATGATATTCACTATACTTTTGCAGAAGATGAGGAACCACATGATATTCTGCTTTGTATCCAGACCGGTAAGAAGGTCAGTGATGAGAACAGAATGCGTTATGAGGGCGGACAGTATTACTGTAAGTCTGAAGAAGAGATGAGGGCATTGTTTCCTTATGCTCCTGAGGCGATTGAGAACACCCATAAAATTGCAGAACGATGCAATGTTGAGATAGAGTTTGGAGTTACAAAGCTTCCAAAGTATGACGTTCCTGACGGAAAGACTTCATGGGAATATTTAAATGAGCTCTGCTTTGACGGCCTGGCAAAAAGATACCCTGATTATGATGATACTTTAGAAGAACGTCTTAATTACGAGCTTGATGTTATTAAGACTATGGGTTATGTGGACTACTTCCTTATAGTGTGGGATTTCATTCATTTTGCCAGAAGCAATGATATTATGGTAGGACCGGGACGAGGTTCTGCCGCCGGAAGTATAGTTTCATATACTTTAGGAATAACTAATATTGACCCTATAAAGTACAATCTCCTTTTCGAGCGATTTTTAAATCCTGAACGAGTATCCATGCCGGATATTGATATTGACTTCTGCTTTGAAAGAAGGCAGGAGGTTATTGATTATGTTGTGGAGAAGTACGGCAAGGACAGAGTGGTTCAGATTGTTACCTTTGGTACGATGGCGGCCCGCGGTGTAATTCGTGACGTAGGGCGTGCTCTTGATATGCCATATGCTCTTTGTGACCAGTTATCCAAGATGATACCTATGGAGCTTGGTATTACCATAGAGAAGGCTCTTGATATTAATAAGGAGCTGAAAGGCTTATATGAAAGCAACGAACAGGTTAAGTACCTGATAAATATGTCAAAGAGACTGGAAGGACTTCCACGCCACACCTCTATGCATGCGGCAGGAGTAGTAATCAGTCAGAAGTCGGTGGATGAGTATGTTCCTCTTTCAAGAAGCTCTGATGGCTCTATTACCACCCAGTTTACCATGACAACCCTTGAGGAGCTGGGACTGCTTAAGATGGACTTTTTGGGACTTAGAACCCTTACGGTTATTCAGAATGCAGTCAACATGGTTAATCAGGGACACAATATTGACCTTGATATTGATAATATTGATTTTAATGATAGGGCAGTTTTAGACTCTCTTTGCACCGGTAAGAATGAGGGCGTGTTCCAGTTAGAAAGTGCCGGTATGAAGAACTTCATGAAGGAGTTAAAGCCTCACAGTCTGGAGGATATTATTGCGGGAATTTCTCTTTACCGTCCGGGTCCTATGGACTTTATTCCGCAGTATATTAAGGGAAAGAATAATCCGGAGAGTATAACATATCATTGTCCTCAGCTTGAGCATATATTAAGCCCTACCTACGGATGTATTGTGTATCAGGAGCAGGTTATGCAGATAGTGCGTGATCTTGGCGGATATACTTTAGGACGTAGTGACTTAGTAAGGCGTGCCATGTCCAAGAAGAAAATTGCGGTCATGGAGAAGGAGCGTCAGAACTTTGTATACGGTAATGAAGCAGAGAACGTTAAGGGCTGTGTTAACAATGGTATAGATGAGAAGGTTGCAAATATAATTTATGATGAGATGATAGATTTTGCTAAGTATGCTTTTAATAAGTCCCATGCAGCAGCTTATGCGGTTGTGTCCTATGAGACCGCATATTTAAAGCACTATTATCCTGTAGAATTTATGGCAGCACTTATGACTTCGGTAATTGATAATGCTTCAAAGGTATCCGAATATATTCAGGTGTGCCGCCAGATGGGCATTAAGATACTTCCGCCGGATATCAATAAAGGTGTTTCAGAGTTTTCTGTATCAGAGGGCTCCATAATGTATGGTCTTTCTGCAATAAAGAGTGTAGGAAGAAATGTTATTGAAGAACTTGTTAAGGAACGTAAGGAGCATGGTCCTTTTACCAGCCTTAAGGATTTCATATACAGACTGTCTTCTAAAGAGGCAAACAGAAGAACCTTAGAAAGCTTTATTAAGGCAGGTGCCCTTGATGAGCTTCCGGGCAACAGAAGGCAGAAGGTGCTTGCAAGTGCTGAGATTCTCGACAGAAAGAATCGAGAGAAGAAGATTGATATTGCCGGACAGATGAGTCTCTTTGATATGATGGGAGCCGGTGAACGTGAGGAATATGAGCCTTCTTTACCGAACGTACCTGAGTTTGAGCGCGAAGAGATGCTTAACTTTGAGAAAGAGATGCTTGGTGTATACTTGAGTGGTCATCCTATGGACGAGTACGAAAAGAAGTGGCGTGAGAATATTACGGCGGTTACCACGGACTTTATTATTGATGAGGAAACCGGTGCCTCAAAGGTACACGATGGTGAAAGTGTTATCGTAGGAGGCATGATAACAGGCAGAACAATCAAAACTACTAAGAGCAATCAGATGATGGCATTTATGACCGTAGAGGACATGATAGGTTCTCTTGAGATTATTGTATTTCCAAGGGATTACGAGAAGTTCAGAAGCATAATCATGAGCGATGCCAAGGTCTTTGTACGAGGCAGAGTTTCTGCCGGCGATGAAACCGCTGCTAAGCTTATCTGTGAGGATATAATACCTTTTGACAGTGTGCCTAAGGATTTATGGATTCAGTTTGCCGATAAAGAGACATATTTTAAGGCAGAAAATGAGCTCTTTGAAGTAATTAAGAATAATCCGGGTGAGGATAAGGTAATAATTTATCTTAGGGCTGAAAAACAGAAAAAAGAGCTTCCGGTAAGCCAGAGAGTAGAGGCAAATGGTGAGCTGCTTAGAATATTGAAATCTAAATATTCTGAAGAAGATGTAAAAGTAGTAGAAAAGCCTATTGAAAAGACTAAAAAAATGAAGTACAATCTTAAGTAATTTTATTTAGTTATTTATGAAAGTTTTTTATTTACTTAGCAATTGATTTCGTACATTTGTAGTATTTTGGACACGGAATGGAGAGTTATTATGGCAGAAAAAGTTAAGACAATTGGTGTACTTACAAGTGGAGGAGACGCTCCGGGTATGAATGCTGCGATTCGTGGTGTTGTAAGGACTGCCCTTGATAAAGGTTTGAAGGTTAAGGGTATAAAGAGAGGCTTTGCCGGTCTTTTAAACGAAGAGTTTATTGACATGGAGAGAAAAAGTGTATCTGAGATTATCCAGCATGGCGGCACTATTTTATATACAGCCCGTTGTGAGGAATTCAAGGAACTTGAGGTTCAGCAGAAAGCTGCCGGGATATGTAGAAAACATGGAATAGACGGTATTGTAGTAATTGGTGGTGATGGCTCATACAGAGGAGCCGGTGCGTTAGCAGCTCTCGGTATCAACACCGTAGGACTTCCGGGAACCATTGATTTAGATATTGCATGTACAGATTATACCATAGGATTTGATACAGCGGTTAATACAGCCATGGAGGCTATTGATAAGATTCGTGATACTTCAACATCTCATGAAAGATGCAGTATTATCGAAGTTATGGGACGTAATGCCGGTTTTATAGCTTTGTGGTGCGGTATTGCTAATGGTGCTGAGGACGTACTTCTTCCTGAGTATTACAATGGTAATGAGCAGGAGATTATTGACCATATCCTTCGCAACAGAAAGGCTAATAAGAGCCATCATATTATTATTAATGCTGAAGGAATCGGGCATTCTACAAGTATGGCAAGACGTATTGAAGCGGCAACAGGACTTGAAACCAGAGCCACTATTTTAGGATATATGCAGCGAGGCGGCATGCCTACATGTAAGGACAGAGTTTTTGCATCGATTATGGGGGCTATGGCAGCGAATCTTCTTGCTGAGGGTAAGACGAACAGGGTTGTTTGCTATAGAGATGGTAAATTTACTGATATGGATTTGGAAGAAGCTTTATCAATGGAGAAAGTATTCTGGGATGACCAGTATGAGATTTGTAAGATACTATCAAAATAATGCTGGTTTATATTACAGGTTTTATTTGTAAACAATAAGTAAGTTTATTTTAGAAACGAATCAATCACGTTTCATTAATATTTGTGTTATGGAAAACATGGAGATTAATATGCCGGATGATAGAATAATTACTGAAAATATAAAATCTGATAATGATGTTAGCAATATTAAAGATACTTTTACTGCGTCCACTTCTCCGGATGAGTTATTCGATGCATTAATATCGATTATGGAGAAGTGTTATCAGGTTGAAGAACTAAAAAAAGTAGAAAAAGCATATAATTTAGCCAATGATGCTCATAAGGAGCAAAGAAGAAAGTCGGGTGAGCCATATATTGTTCACCCGCTTTGCGTTGCCATAATTCTTGCAAAGATTGATATGGATGCTGATACTATAGTTGCAGGTATTCTTCATGATATCGTTGAAGATACAGATATGACAAAAGAAGGCGTGGCAGAGATCTTTGGTAATGATGTTGCATATCTGGTAGAAGGTGTTACTAAACTCACTAATTTCTCATGGTCTGCTGACAAGACAGATAAGCAGGCTGAAAATTTAAGAAAAATGTTTATTGCCATGGCCAGGGATATAAGAGTTGTAGTAATAAAGCTTGCTGACCGTTTACATAACATGCGCACCCTTCAGTACATGAAGCCTGAAAAGCAGAAGGAGAAAGCAAGAGAAACCAGGGATATTTATGCACCTATAGCACAGCGACTGGGCATTAGTTGTATTAAGGTGGAACTGGAGGATTTAGCATTAAAGTATCTGGAGCCGGATGTTTATAATATGATAGAAGAAAAACTTGCGGCTACAAAGAAAGAGCGCGGAGATTTTATTAGAAATATATGCAATGAGATTAAAGCGCATCAGATGAAAGATGGAATAACTATAAATTCGGTTGAAGGATGTGAAAAACATTACTTTAGCATATATAAAAAGATGGTAAATATGGATATGACATTAGACCAGATTTACGATGTCTTTGCTATCAGAATTATTGTCGATTCGGAAAAAGATTGTTATGCTGCCTTAGGTGTGGTTCATGATTTATATAAACCGGTACCGGGGAAGTTTAAGGATTTTATTTCTATGCCAAAAGAGAATAAGTATCGCTCTCTCCACACTACTGTTGTTTCAAATAATGGAGAAATATTTGATGTTCAGATAAGAACCGGTGAAATGCACAGAACAGCAGTGTACGGTATTACAAATCACTGGCGCAAAAGGTCATGCAGTCAGTCAGAACAATCAGATAAAAATACAATGATTTGGCTTAGGGAGATTCTTGAGATTCACAACGAGATGGAAGACAATCATGAGTTTTTAAATCTTGTTAAAAATGATTTAGATCTCTTTACTGAGAATGTATACTGTTTTACTCCGAGTGGTGAGCCGAAGACCCTTTCGTCCGGTTCTACTATTGTTGATTTTGCATACAGCGTGCATACTGCTGTTGGAAACAAGATGATAGGAGCCAAAGTCAACGGCAAACTCATTTCTATTGATTATGTAATCCAAAATGGTGACAGAATAGAGATTCTTGTATCTGATAAATCTCAAGGACCGACAAAAGAATGGCTGTCTCTTGCAAAAAGTGCCCAGGCAAGAAGTAAGATAAAGCAGTGGTTCAAGGTACAGAACAAAGAAGACAACATTATAAAAGGCATGAAGGCAATAGAGGACTACTGTAGTGAAAAGAATATAGATAGCAGCAGTATATTAAAGCCTGAATATATATCCAATGTAGTTCAAAAATACAGGTTCGCAGACTGGGAATCACTTTTGGCGGCCATTGGTCATGGCGGCATGAAGGAAAGCCGAATTGTGAGTAAGCTTATGGAAGAGGTTATTAGCAATGAGGTTCCGGATAAAATAGTAAATACAAAGAACCGACAGAGTAATAACTGTATTATTGTAAAAGAAGAACCTACAGCAGATATTAGATTCTCAAAGTGCTGTAATCCGGTTCCGGGTGATGAGATTATAGGCTTCTGTACTAAAGGCGGTGTGGTTTCAATCCATAGAAAGGATTGTACTAATATACTGAACTTAAACGAAGCGGAACAAAGACAGCTGGTTGAGACAGAGTGGCTAGAAGCTGCCGACATTAATATCGATGAGAAGTACATTGTTGGAATAGATATTTATGTAACTAATCATATGGAGGTTGTTGCGGAAGTTTCCGGCGTTGTAGCCGAAATGGGAATAGATATTCTTTCTCTTAACGGTAATAATGATAAACAAAGAGGTATTGGAATATTATCATTGTCTTTTGAGATTAAGGATAGGGCTGAGCTTGACAAGCTTACAAATATGATTAAAAAAGTGCCGGGTGTTATAGATATACAGCGAACAACTATAAAATAACTGATATGGCAGGAAGTATAATGGGAAGATTACAGGTTGAGTGGAATGTGCTTGGAGAAATAAGCACCAATTGTTATTATTTAATAAATATCGAGAGCGGTGAGGTAATTTTAGTTGACCCGGCAGATAATGCACAGGTTATAAAGAATTACTGTAAATCACATAATCTGAATGTGCAGGGTATTCTTTTAACTCACGGGCATTTCGACCATATTATGGCGGCTGACGAACTTAGAACGCATTTTGGTGTGAAGATTTATGCCGGAGCAGCTGAAAAGGAACTGCTAGAAGATGCCTCAAAGAATCTTTCAGCAGCCTGGGCTGTTCCATATACCCTTAAAGCAGATGTATATTTGAGCGATGACGAAGTGTTTGAACTGGCAGGCTTTAGCATAAAGGCAATTCATACTCCCGGACATACCGCCGGAGGTATGTGCTATTATATTGAAGCTGAGAAGACTCTCATTAGTGGAGACACATTATTCTGCGAGTCCTGTGGAAGAACTGATTTCCCTACATCCTCTATTCGTAAGCTCATTGACTCAATATGCGGAAAGCTTTTTAAACTTCCTGAAGATGTGAAGGTTTATCCGGGACATGACATGGAGACTACCATTGGATATGAGAAGATAAACAATCCGATGGCTAGGTTTTTATCAAATTATTAAATTATATATATAAATTCAATAAAATATATTATCAGGTTTCAAAAATATCTCACAGACGCTTCGGTTCACTACGTTCACAGGCGTTTTTGTGAGATATTTTT
>JAZULV010000006.1:0-18306 GCA_045603305.1 Lachnospiraceae bacterium
CAGCGTGGATGCAGGCGACTGGATGATGTATTCAGTAAAGATACCTGCAACAGGCATTTACAGATTTGACGTAAGAGCAGCTAGAACAGACGGCGGCACAAGCTTACTTAGCCTTATGGAGAATAACTCCGTAATAGCAACCGTTAATGTCGGAAGAACAGGCGGTTGGGGAATCTTCAGTGAGTTTAAGGGTACAGAGGTACGCCTTACAGCAGGAACACACACCTTCAAGGTATATGCAGACGGTGGAAGATACAACCTCAACTGGTATGAGCTTGTAAAAGTTAATGTCAATTAAGCTTCAGTATTAAACATACAAATATAAGCATGCCCCTTTGCTTTTGCAAAGGGGCGTGCCATATTGAAAAGAGTATATTATGAAGAAAACAATATAGAGATACAAATTATAAATAAACAAGCAAATCTTTCATAAAATCCTGCTCTATTTTAATAAGTTTTTCAGTAAGGTGTACGCTTTCAGAATCAGCTGCCTTGTACTGGTGAAGATATCTGCTTAAGGATTTGATACCCATGTTGCAGCCGTCAATCATTATTTCTGCAATTTTGGCATCGTCATCATCCATCATCAGTTTCATTTCCGTGCTTACCCAGGACATCATTTTGGCCATTGGCGCTGGGTCCTTCTCGTCCTCGCCTACCGAGTTGAGCAATGAGTGGCAGCTGTCGCCTATTCGTATATGACTGTCATTATACTTAGTAATCATATCTTTCAAATTGCTGTCTTTAATATAGGGTGTTACCTGCTCCATACTGTTGGTAGCAGATTTGCAACCGGCATTACATTCCCTAAGTAATTTTATTGTATCGTCGTTCATGGGTGCCTCCTATAGATGAAGTAAATTGATTTTAGGAGTATTGTGTGCGGAAAGCAAAAAAATATACATGTAAAAAAGCATGATTGTATTTCAGATAAATACTAAAGGGTAATAATAAAAAATTAAGTCTCATATAATAATCAAAAAGCAGGTAAATAAGTATGCTTGATTATTTATGGGGCTTTATGCTTATATTAGGTGTGGTGTGGGGGCTTCTTAACGGAAGGGCAGAAGCTTTGACAGAAGGCGTTCTTACCGGAGCCAAAGAAGCGGTCACTATGAGCATAACAATGCTTGGAATAATGTCTGCATGGACCGGAATAATGCAAATTGCCCAGAGGACCGGGATAATAGAAAATATATCTTCAAAATTAAGATCTTTTATGAGGTTTATGTTTCCTAATATAGATAGAGAGATGCCTGCTTATGGGCATATATGCACCAATATCGTGGCAAATGTGCTTGGCCTCGGGTGGGCGGCAACTCCAGCGGGCCTTAAGGCGATGGAGGAGCTTGCAAAAATAAAAGAAGAGCAGGCAGAGAAAGAGCTGGGAGAAAACTCTGAGGTGACCGGTAAAGCAGAAATACAAAGGATGAACAGAAAAGATAAAAAGAAAAGAAATAAATTTGCAAATACCGGCGATGTGGCGACCGATGAAATGTGTACATTTCTGGTTCTGAATATTTCTTCACTGCAGCTTATTCCGGTAAATATAATTGCCTACAGAAGTCAGTATGGCAGTGTCAGTCCTGCGGCAGTAGTTGTGCCTGCAATAATAGCGACAACATTTAGTACGCTGGTGGCGGTTGTGTTCTGCAAAATTATGAGCGGAAGGAAAGCATATAAGAGATGTTGACGATTTAGAATGCACATATCTTATTCAGAATAATAATTACATCAGTTGTCTTAGCATAATATTTATTAATTAAGAACAAAAGGAGAATAGCAATGGGTTATTCTCTTTTTTTAGTTTTGAGATGGGGAGAGTATTAGATGGAAAGCTTTGCGGATGTTCTTGGTAAGATTGATGATTTTGTATGGGGACCGGTCATGCTGGTGTTTATGGTAGGAACCGGTATATTTCTTACGTTTAAACTTAGGTTCCTTACATGGCGAAACTTAGGCTATGCTTTGAGAAAGAGCTTTAGCAGAGAGTCAAGAAGCAAAACCGGAGACGGAGATATTTCATCATTTTCAGCACTCATGACAGCCCTTGCAGCAACTCTTGGAACCGGTAATATAGTTGGTGTAGCTACAGCCATGGTGTCCGGCGGACCGGGAGCACTTGTGTGGATGAGCATATCCGCAGCCTTTGGTCTAAGCTCAAAATTTGCTGAATGTATGCTTGCCACAAAGTATCGTGAAGTAAATGAGAGGGGGGAGATGGCCGGCGGTCCCATGTATGTTATGAAAAGGGGGATTAAGAATAAAAGACTGGGTAAATTACTTGGCTGGCTGTTTGCTTTTTTTGCGGTGATTGCATCCTTTGGAATAGGCAATCTTACTCAGTCGAATTCTATTTCCGATGCTTTAGATTCAACCTTTGGCATACCGGTATGGGTTACAGGTGTGGTAGTGACTGTTATTGCTTTTGCAGTTATGGTAGGTGGAATTAATACTATCTCTAAGGTGTCATCAGTGATTGTGCCGGCAATGGCAATTTTTTATTTAGTTACAGGGCTTGTAGTAATTATCTGCAATATTTCATCCTTGCCGGCCGGCGTTGCCATGATATTTAAGATGGCATTTAGTGCTGAGGCCGTCGGTGGAGGCCTTTGCGGTACGATTACCGCATCAATGATGAATGCTGTACGTTTTGGTGTGGCAAGAGGTGTATTTTCCAATGAAGCCGGCATGGGTTCTGCAGCAATTACTGCGGCGGCAGCAACAACCGATAACAATGTGCGTCAGGGATATGTCAACATGACCGGTACCTTCTGGGACACAATTGTTGTGTGTACGATTACGGGGCTATGCATTGCTGCTTCCGGAGCACTGGGAGCTACTGAGGTTGATAAAACCGGCACATATATCATACAGGAAAGTAAGGATGCAGATTATGATTTTTCGGTAAATGTGTCTGAAAAGGATGCTAATGAAAAATTAATGATAACCAATTATGATACAGACATAGAAGGTGCCGAGGTTGTTCTTTATTGCGGAGATGAGGTTCTTAGGCTGGAGGCTGTAGATAAGCCAGGAAACAGGGTGTCAGAAATGCCATCAGTGGAAGGAATTTGTGGCAGATGGACTGATGCAGAAGGGAATTGTTATATATTTGGAGATGATGGTACATACAGTCACGAAGTTGTAATAACAGGTGCGCCGCTTACAATACTGGCTTTTGAAAGTGCAGTAGGCAAAGCCGGAGGCTGGTTTGTAGCTATAGGTATTGTGCTGTTTGCTTTTGCTACGATTCTGGGATGGGAGTATAACGGAGAGAAAGCGTTGGAATATATTCTTGGCACCCACAAATTTAACAAGGTTTATCGTATACTGTACTCGTTAATGGTTTATGTAGGGGCAACATCTGCCCTTGAAATAGTTTGGAATTTCTCAGACATTGCAAATGCACTTATGGCAGTACCAAATCTAATATGCCTGCTTTTATTGAGTGGGGAGATTGCAAAGGATACTAAAGACTTTGAGGTAATAAGAAAACAGGAAGAAGCCTTGAGAAAAAGCAGAGCTTAAGTGCTTTTATATGCAAAGAAACTGCCTGTTCTTTGTATTAGAAAGCAGATGGCGGTTTTGGGGTAGAATAATTGCAGATTAGACTTCATAATATTCTATAAGAGTATTACGAGGTCTGTTTATGCAGTATGTATTATACATTTCAAATATGCTTATCCCGGTGATAATTACATATGTGGTAGCAAAGGGACTTATTAAGAAAAGACCAATATTCAAGGACTTTACAGAAGGTGCATGGGACGGCATGAAAACCGTGGCAAATGTGCTTCCTACATTAATCGGTCTGATGATTGCGGTAAGCGTGCTTCGTGCATCCGGCTTTCTGGATTTTCTTACAGAAGTGCTTTCGGGGGCTGCCGGACTGGTGAACTTTCCGGCAGAAATAATTCCGGTTACAGTAGTAAAAATGTTCTCGTCCTCGGCGGCGACAGGACTGTTGCTGGATTTGTATAAGGAGTATGGTACAGATTCTTTTGCCGGGCTGGCGGCATCAATAGCAATGAGCAGTACTGAGACCATATTTTATACCATGTCAGTATATTTTATGACGGCGAAGGTAACTAAAACAAGGTGGACACTGGCCGGGGCACTTATTGCGACGATTGCGGGAGTGATAGCGAGTGTGGTGCTGGCAGGGGTGATGTGATAAATAAAAGGGAGCGTTGTCTGATAAGAGATTTCTTTGGAAATCAATTATATTACAACGCTCCCCTTGTTTTAGATTATATGTGTAAAATTAAGACTTGGTAAAAGTGTGCTTCCTTTAGTTCTCTTCGAAATAATACCAGTGGTCTTTTGGAAGTGGTTAAAGTAACTTTTCTGCCCTGTTCACATCCGGTGGTGCCAAGGAAAGTATGCCGACCCAGGCAAGGGCCACAATAACAGCCACCAGTGCAATGCATATTAGACATTTTAGGTTGTCATTCATTCTTTTTTTCATAATCGGACCTCTTTAGAAAATATAATCTTGCATTTACTCTCAAGAGTTATTTCAAGATTGTCTGTAATATAATCAATTCTACCAGCATTACTCACTAATTGTATTAACGAACTGGTAATAGTAGATTTTCCTTTCGGAAATAGCAGCAGTGTTATTGCATTGCCAATTTCATAAATTTATACTATGTACCCTTGGTTGTTAAATATCTTCAAAAACATATCACCTGTAAGAAGGATAGTGACATCTCCATTAGGAAAATAATTTACATCCTTCACGATTAAGTGCATATCTTTGATTTGTGCCCATTTATCATCAAAAAGACTGCTACCCTTGTCTTTTTCAAAGAAATCAACCCACTCTGTTTTCTCACCGGGAAAACAAGTATCGCCGGCACCCAGAATAATCTTTTCGGTATTCTTATCACATAATCTCCATGGTAAAACTAAATCTTCTAACATCCATGGTGACCAGTGTTTCCCTATCAAAGTATTGTAGTCTTTTTGATTATTAGTTAATGTTTCTACATCGCGTACATTTGGGCTTTCATCGAGCTTGTCGAATGGTACTTCCTTAGGCTCAATTGTAATAGTATCCATAAAACATTTATTATTAGTGTCTGATTCGTGCACCAGCTCCATCATATTACCATATACGTTTATACGTGTGTCGTTAAATCCCCTGATTTGCCATTCTTCTAAAGTAAATGAAGAATACACAAAACATTCTAACATCACATCATTTGTGAAATATATTTGTAAATCACCCTGCTTATTTACATTGACTCCGGTAACATACAACTTCTCTCTGTTCATCAAAGCTGCACATTGTTCATCATATTTTGTGTTAATTGTATCTAGCCAATTGATATTATCGACATCTTTATATTGTGTACAAGGAAGGTAACAGTCTCTTCCACCAACTATAATATTTTGTGTTTTTAAATCCACTAATCGCCATTGTTGTCCGCATATTAATTGAGCTGAATCATATCTCTGATTTGACGCTTCGGTCTCTTTCCCTCTTAAAAATGTGAATGCATAATATGTTCCTCTGCGTGTAATTGATAGCAGTTTGGCACCGGTTATTTCACTAAGGTATTGATTTATACTTTCAAAATCACAGTCGGACTCCTTTGATATGTTTTTCTTGTGGTAGTCCAAGAAATCTTTTCCGCCTTCATAATACTCCGGCTTAGTTAACTGATATCCTCTCCAGAATGTTGCATCTGATGAGTGACTGAAAAAAGCTTCAAAATAATACTGCTCACCAAACTTCAAAATCAAATTTCCGTTCTTAGATAAAGAAGTGCTTGTGATTTTTAATTGCAAAGACTGTACAGACTCTTTTTTATCTTTATAATAATCGTTTTCTCGCAAAGCTGGTTGCAACAAGTCATTCCAGCAAAGGATACCTCTGATGTCCGAAGTGCCAATCAGTACTTCAGCGTTTTTCTTATCACATATTCTCCAAGGACAGTAGAAGTAGATAACAAATGTACTGTTGCCATTTGTTTTGTCAGCAACTCTGAACTTTAGCCACGCAACCGGAGCTTCTTTTAATGTGTCCTCTTTTTTTCTGCCAATTTCAATCAACTTGCCCCCTATCAACTGTGACCAATATGACAAGGACTTTTCGTTTAATATGTACTCTTGCTCCTGTCTAATCTGAAGTGTTTCCATTGTTGCAGAGTTATCATCAGAAACATAAATAATACGCCCTTTACTTTTGAGTAACCACCAGGTCTTACAAGGTGTAATTATGTTTTCAACAAAATTGCCTTTCTGCAGAGGTGCCAGATAGGCACCTCCGCATTTGTAAAACCACCATCCATACTGTTCTTCAGAGAAATCTGTAAATGCACACAGCACTATCTGTTTTGAGAAAAAGACTCTCAAATCGCCATAATTGGAGATTTCAATCTTTTCAACAAAAAGCTCATCGTGCAGCACCTTTTCCAGATTCTCATCCAAAAATGTGTAATTATTCTGCCACTCTGAAACTTCACCCTTAACTTTTTTTAAATCTTCGGGATTAGCAAAAACATCACCGGAAGCTGCCAGGATTTTTGCATTCTTCTGACATTTAAGTACCCATGGACAAGCAAGCTGCAACCCATAACTGTTTTCTGATATTTGTTTGTCCGGTGAAGAAACACCTAATACAAAGCCTGTCAGATTCAACAGATGAGAAATATTCAACACTCTCAATCCAATAATTTGGTCAAAATATTTGTTCAAATTCATCGAGGCACCTCTCAAAATCATCAAAGATTTGCTTTAAAACATATTTGCCTAGTCTCAGCTTCAATGTGTTATTCAAGTTACTATAGCGTTTTTCCGTATTTTCTATATAATCTGCAAATTTGATCTTCATAGGCAGGCCACAAATCGTCCTTTTTAAATCGTCCGAATAACGGCATTGCAGTTAATGGATTTTCATCTTGGTAACTGACTGATAACGACGTCTCAGGATTAGGATAGCAACCAATTTTAGTGAGACTATAAGCACTTTCATCTTTTTTGCTTTTTAATCTTATTTGAGCAAGATACTCTGTTTTTTTACCGACACTCATCATAGGAAGAAAACCCAGTTTTTCAAGTTCCTTATAACAAGACGGAACTTGGTGCGGAGGACAGAGTGAAACATACATCAACTGTAAAGGGGCTTCAAATTCATCTGCATATTCTCCGACTTTATGCAAAAGAATGAACCATCCCTTAATTCCAAGGGCTTCTGCCGTTGGATAAGTTAGTTTATGAGAAAATGTGTCGCCGATTTTCCAATCCGGTGTATATGTAGATATACGTCTATAGGATGCTTCATTACCATATACAGCAGTATCCATTAGTTTTTGCTCAACTTCTGTGAGATATGTATATATGGCACTATTTAAATCATTGCTTTGAAGAGCACGCTGGATTTGATCAAGTGTCTCAGCAGCAACCGGCTCAAGCAATTCCTTCTTTTTGCAAAGAGCGAGAGATAACCCTATAAGGACTGCAAGGCTGTCATCCACATCCTGTAATTCATGAATATACTCCTCATGAATTAATTCAATTGCGGTGGTTCTGGATTTACCGGTTCTGCGATGTTTGACATACTGTGTTTGAACATCATCAATAATTGGACTTAAGACATTTCCTGTTGCCATTAATGACCTCCGTTTTTACTCAAATATATTCAACTTACAATCTTATGTACGATAAAAATAATCTTAGAAAGCCTGCAGGAATTGTTGTACCGGTATGATACGATAATTGTTCATGCACTGTTCCTTATCCCTATTATATCACTCAGCAGATTCATTTGGTAGAGGTAAATTCCATTATTATACTAATAGCGCCTTATGTTTGCAGTGTGATTCAAATAAAAGTTGGTGAGTAACGATTTTTATATTTGACAATATAATATATTTGTATTATTTTCTATAAAACAGTTGCAAATTTGATGAATGTTTAGTATAAAGTTAAGTCAGACCTAATATTAAGGGGGAAGCGCTATGTCGATGGAGGATTATAACAAGGCCTATAAGCTGGGTCAGAAGGCAAGTCAGGCTGCGGCAAAGGGCAGTGAGTATCTGCCGGTGCTCGATGAGATTATTGATAAAGACAGTGTTTTGGCTGATGTTAAGCTTGGTCTTGAGCAGATTCCTACGAATCTTATCGTGGGTACCTATGCGAAGGGACGAAGCCAGTCCTTTGCGCCTAATTTTATGCCTCTGTTGGAACCGAATTCAGAGTTTTCTCTGAAGTGGAGCAGGCTTTGTGATTCGCACCTTAAAGAGGGTATACATGATGCGATTGAGTGCTATGAATATATGCACAAGTATTATGTAATAGAAGGTAACAAAAGAGTCAGTGTATTAAAGTATTTTGAATCACCGGAGGTTGCGGCGAATGTGACCCGCAAGGTGCCTAAGAAAACTGACGATAAAGAGAATAAGATATATTATGAGTACATGGACTTCCATGAAAAGACCGGTATTAATTATATTTATTTTACCGAGGAAGGCTGCTTTGACAAGCTTTTGGAGCTTGTGGGTAAGAATAGCGATGAAGACTGGACTGATGATGACCTTATGGACTTCCGCTCGGCTTACCAGTATTTTAATATGGCATTTGAGGCAAAGAGTGGGTTAAAATTAAGTCTGACTGCCGGAGATGCCCTGTTAGTATATCTTAGCATATACGGTTATGATAAATTGAAGGAGCAGAGCCAGCAGGAGATAAAGGAAAGTCTTACGAAGATATGGGCAGAGGTGTTGCTTAAGGCTGAACAGGAATCGGTAGAGCTCGTTATGCAGCCGGTAAAGAAAGAGAAGAATATTATCAGCAAGATATTTACTCCCGGACCTTCAAAGCTTAAATTAGCATTTATTAATGAAAAGAACCCTAAGTCATCGGCTTGGATTTACGGACATGAGCTGGGAAGACAGCACATTGAGGAAGTGTATGGTGACGATATTTCAGTTACCTGGCTTGATGATGTGGAAGCTGAAACCTGCGGAGAGTGCATAGAGGAGTTGATTAAAGCCGGCAACAAGGTTATTTTCACAACCTCGCCTAAGTTTGTTCAGGAGAGTTTAAAGGCAGCGATTGCCCATCCGGAGGTAAGGATATTAAACTGTGCTTTAAATCTTCCGCATAAATATATAAGAAGTTACTACTGCAGAATGTACGAGGCGAAGTTTATTATCGGAGTTATTGCCGGTACGATGTCAGGCAGCGATAAGATAGGTTATGTCGCTGACTATCCGATATACGGTATGATTGCAAATATTAATGCCTTTGCCTTAGGTGCCAGAATGGTAAATCCAAGAGCTAAGATTTATCTTGAGTGGTCAACTGTAAAGGGAAACAATCCAATTGAGAAGCTCCATGCCAATGGAGTATCGTACATTTCTAACATAGATATGATAAAGCCGGAAGAGGAGCTTAGAAAGTTCGGTCTTCATGAGGCGGATAATGACTCCCAGTCGGTAATGGCCATGCCGGTATGGCACTGGGGCAAGTTTTATGAGAAGCTTATTAAGAGCATTATGGCAGGAACCTTCGACGGAGAAGAGTCGGGTAAGAACGCTAAAGCACTTAATTACTGGTGGGGAATGTCTGCCGGAGTAATTGATGTATTATGTTCAGGAAAGCTTCCGATTGGTACCCAGAGGCTGGTGAAGCTTTTGAAGGAGAATATAAAGGCAGGAGACTTTGATCCTTTTGAGGGCGTGTTGTATTCTCAGACAGGAGAGGTTGAGAGTGAGAACGAAGGCTTCCTTACACCGGAGGAAATCATACAGATGGACTGGCTGGCGGAGAATGTAATAGGAAGTATTCCTGAGCTGGATGAGCTTACAGAGGAAGCAAGAAAGACAGTGCTTCTGCAGGGAATTGATAAAGTTGTTAGCGAAGAAAATAATTAAAGAGAGTAAGACAAATGAGGATATTAGTTATAGGGGATGTAGAGTCAAAGTCATTGTGGGACTATTATGATGAGACAAAGCTTAAGGGTATTGATTTGATACTTTCCAGTGGAGATTTGAAGCCGCAGTATTTATCCTTTCTTGCCACATTTACAACAGCACCGGTGCTGTATGTAAGGGGCAATCATGATGACGTATACGAGCAGACACCGCCGGATGGCTGTATATGCATAGAGGATACGGTGTATGAATATAAAGGTGTAAGAATTGCCGGCCTTGGCGGTTCAAGACGTTATAAGCTGGGAATCAATCAGTACACTGAAAAGGAAATGTACAAGCGCATACTTAAGATGTGGTTTAAGATAAGGCGCAAGAAGGGATTTGACATACTTTTAACCCATGCGCCGGCAAAAGGGTTAGGTGATGGCGAAGATATGGTCCATGCAGGTTTTGAAGAGTTTAATGAACTGATGGACAAGTACAAACCAAAATATATGGTTCATGGACATGTGCACCGGGGATATTCATATAAGTTTGACCGTACACGTATATATAATGAAACTACAATTATCAATTCCTATGAGAAGTGCGTGTTTGAATATGAGACCGGTGAAATGGTTGAAAGTTATTAGTGGTTTACTAATTAGGCTTTATAATGTATAATAAAATGTTGGTAAATGAATTTTAAAAATGATGTCCTTAAAGAATTAGGAAGAGTATTTTGATGTATTCGGAGAGGAAGGCAGAGAATGAGAATTAAGTTTGAGAAATTAACAGCGATTTTACTTGCTGCAGTATTTGTGGTTTCCGGTTTAAATGTATCAGGCGTGATGACCGCTTATGCAGCAGAAGTTACAGAAGAAGTGCAGTCAACAGCAACCATAGAAGAACAGATGTCAGAGGATGGGGCACAGGAGCAGGTGTCAGAGGAAGTGACCCAGGAGCAGGCGTCAGCAGAAGAGACAGAGACTGCAACAGAAGATATACAGGAAGAGGCTGACGTTGAAGATACAGAGGAAGAAGTACAGGACGGCAACGAGGTTGATTATAGCAACATTATTCTTACCGGAGAAGAATTATGTGAGCCGGGTGTTAAGATTGAAGGCGTAGATGTCGGTGGTCTTACCTATGAAGAAGCACAGTCAGCTATAAGGGAAGAACTGAAGAAAAGACTTGCTAACGAAGTTAAGATTAAGATATCAAAGGACGAATATATATATACTTTTGGTGATTTGGGAGTTTCATACTCTGAAGGAATTATCGAAGATGCATTAATGGGTGCGGTTGTATACGGCAACCATGGTACATTAATGACAGAGTACAAGGAGAGATCAACTCTTTCAAATAAAGGTAAAGATTTTATTATAGATTCAACTGTTGATGAGAATAAGATCAATCAGACAGTTACTGAGCTCGCCAACAAATATACCGAACAGGTTCCGAAGAATGCAGAAGTTCACAGAGTGAGCGGAGAGTTTGTTTTCACTGAAGAAGTGAATGGTGTAGGTGTTAATATAAAAGATACAGTCAGTGGTCTTCTGGATAAGGTTACAAGCTGGAAGAGCGGTAATATTGAAGTAAGTGCAAATGTAGAAGAAACAATACCTGATATAACTATGGCTGAGATTGGGGTTATTAAAGATTTGTTAGGATCATGCAGAACATCTTTTGCAGATAACCTCGGTTACGGACGTGGAGTGAATTTAAGAAACGGTACTTCAAAGATTGATGATGTGGTGCTGATGCCGGGAGAAACTTTGTCAGTACACGACAGGTTATCACCGTTTACTAAGGAAAACGGTTATCAGACTGCCACAGCCTATGCTAATGGTGCCTATGTAGACAGTATTGGCGGAGGTATCTGCCAGATTTCAACCACACTGTACAATGCTGCACTTAAGGCGGAGCTTGAAGTTGTAAAGAGAAGTAATCATTCAATGACAGTAGGTTATGTTGATTATGCCTTTGATGCAGCTGTAAATGATAACGGCTCTAAAGATTTGGTTATTAAAAACAATCTTGATCATCCTATATATATCGAATCATATTTGTTAAATATGCAGGTATGCGTATACATATATGGTCTTGAGACAAGAGACCCAAACAGGGTTGTAGAGTACTATAGTGAGGTTCTTGAAGAGATTTATCCGGGTGAAGATGCGTATCAGTATATAGAAGTTGCACCGGGACATCCACAGTATTCTCCTGAGAACGGTTTTCTTGAGGAAGAGCTTGTTGGTCCTGATGAGATACTTCAGATACAGGGTAATTATCCGACCTGTCGTGCAAAACTTTATAAGCGTGTAACAGTGAATGGAGTTGTAGTAGAAGATACCTGTCTTCATACAGATAAGTACAGAAGTTCACCGGCAAAATTCCTGGTAGGAGCAAATTATCCTTATCCGGGCAATATTGTAGAGACAACTGCGGCAAGTACAGAAGGCAGCACAGGCACATCAACAGAAAGCGGAACAACGCCACCAACTGAAGGAAGTACAGTTGCACCAACCCAGGCACCAAACCAGGCGCCTACTCAGGCACCGACAGAAGCTGCTACCCAGCCACCTGCCGAGGTGCCTACAGAAGCACCTTCAACAGAAGCTTCAGGAGAGTAAAACTAAATAAATTATTTATAATGCATAAGGTTGCTGTCTGTTTAGTTACGGACAGCAATTTTTTTAAAATAAAAATGATAATATATATAAAAAATAATTAAAAATACTTTTGTTTTATATAAAATATATAGTATAATGAGTTTACATAGTGCGGTTATATTGGATAATTGCACAAAAACAGAGTTGCGAAACATATTACTTTATCAAAAATGTTAATAGTTTGTGGTGGTGTTTCGTAAATACGCTTATTATTTGTATGGAGGTAAGAGAATGAAGACATTGAGAAGATTCATGGCTGTACTT
Organism: Lachnospiraceae bacterium; assembly: GCA_045603305.1. Taxonomy (GTDB): domain Bacteria; phylum Bacillota; class Clostridia; order Lachnospirales; family Lachnospiraceae; genus JAFRXK01. The sequence goes on from JAZULV010000006.1 coordinate 12,806, forward strand.
TTGTGCATGGTTATGGCATTAAGTACAGTGGTGCAGCTTTTAGGCACCGACGAGGGAACCAAGGCAGAAGCTGCAAGCTCTATTGGCAATGTAGTAGCTTCTATAAGCTTTGCCAATGGTGGTGTAAGTGAAAATGGTATTCGACTTGTGAATACAAGTGATACTAATGCAGAAGGATATACGGTAATGGATTATATCGGGGGATCATCCTGCCGTAAGATTCCAAGCTCAAAGTATATGTACCTTATAGTTGATAAGAATATTATCAATGCCAATGATAATAACCTTATCATCAGCGTTACATACTACGGTAACAATGCTAATACATTGTGGTTTAACTACAACTCAACTATAGCAGATTACTCAGGAGCAGATTTCTCTAAGGTTAAGGAAGATGCGTGGATTACAACCAAGGTTGTACTTACAAATGCATCCTTCAGAGCAGCACAGAACAATTCTGCAGATTTCCGTTTAGGTTTCAATGGAAGCGATAACTATATTAAAGAGATTACTATTGCCAAGGGTGCTCTTGATCCTGATTCAGAGGCAGTACCTGCAAGAACTGGCAGTACTATTTCTGAGTTTAAGGGTAAGTCCTTTGCCGGATATCAGGTATGGCATCATGCCGGAGAGACTCCGGGTGACTGGGTTCACTGGTCATATGGTAATGTTGCAGGACCTGGCTATGGCGTGCAGCAGCATATCTTAAGCTTCCCTGATTTATCAGAGATTTACGAGGATAATAGTATCGCCAAGTATAATACTAACTTTGCAAACCTTGGTAACGGTCAGCCTACAAAGCTTTACAATGACAAGGATAAGTCAGTTATTGACAGACAGATGGGCTGGTGTGCTGAGGCAGGACTTGACGGCGTGGCTATCCAGAGATTCGTTGGCGGTCTCGGAAGAAGCGTTACTCTTGGAGAAACTTCTTATCTTTCACATATTAAGAATGCCTGTGAGAAGACAGGAGAGCTTTTCTACATCTGTTACGACTTGAACGGTTCAGAGTCTGACATTGTTAAGTGTCTTAAGACTGACTGGGTATATGAGATTGAGCAGGATACAGCCCTTACATCTTCACCAAATTACGCTACAGTAAATGGTAAGCCTGTAGTTGAAATCTGGGGTGTTGGCTACAATATGGGCGTATCAGTATCACAGCTTCTTGAGATTATTACTTTCTTCCAGAGCAGAGGCTGCTATGTAATCGGTGGTGTTCCTAACGGCTGGACCGGCGGAACTACATCTTTTGGTGACTGTACACCGGTTTATAAGGCTTTAGACTGTGTATCACCTTGGACTATCGGTGTATACAATAATGTAAGTGGCGCTGAGAATTATTATAATAACATTATGAAGTCAGATTATGCATACTGTAAGGCAAATGGCATGGATTATCTCCCTGTATGTTTCGCAGGCAGCGGTAACTGGCTTAACTCTAACGGTACATTAAGTCATACAAACAGAGAAGGCGGAAAGCTTCTTTGGGAGCAGGTTACTAATGCAAAAGAACTCGGACTTAATGCAGTATACTTTGCAATGCTTGATGAGTTTGAAGAAGCTACTAACCTTATAAATGGTGCAGTTGACTACTTTGATATACCTACAGATGATTACTTTGAGACCTTCTCAGGCGACGGTATCTGGGTATCATCAGACTACTATTTAAGACTGGCAGGCGTTGCATCTGACATGCTCAGAGGCCAGATTGCAAAGACTGATTATATACCGATTGAGTATTCAAATGGTCCTCTTTACTTTAGAAACAGTTTCGAGAGCAGAACCTTTACTATGTACCAGAACCAGACAACAGGTACATTTACAATGCCGATTGATGCTGGTATGTACAAGAATTATCAGTACCAGAGCTCAAATGTATCAAATGCTTCTGTTGCTATCGAGAAGAATCGAAACTACAGCAAGAGCGGTGATTATGCTCTTAAGATTACAGGTAATGCAAATAACTCATCAGCAGTTTATGAATATGTAACAAATGAAACAAAGATTAAAGTTAATTCAGGCATGAAGCTTACCTACAGCCAGTACGCTCTCAATACCAACGGTCAGAAGGTTGGCGTTGATTTAATATTCAGCGATGGCACAAAGCTAAGCGATTACCAGAGTCTTGCAACTGTAAATGGTACAGGAAGCTACAAGGATGTAACGGTTAGCTTTGGTACAGGTTCTGTGGTTGGTAAGACTATTACCGGTATTGCTTTAAGATATGCGGGCAATGCATCCGGAACATTTACATCATACTTTGACAATGTAATTATCGAAGACGGAGTGGCACAGCCTGAGACTCCTACATATACTGTTACTTATGTAAGCAACGGTTCTACAGTAGGAACCCAGTCTTACAAGCAGGGAAGTGCAGTTACTCTTCTTGACGCACCTTCCCAGAATGGTAAGATATTTGCAGGCTGGTTTACAGAGAATGTGAACTTAAACAGCGTTTCAGCGGTAACATCAGCTAAGAGCAAGGCTGCAAACATTACATCACTGTCAGGCAATACAACACTTTATGCCGGCTGGATTAATATTGGTACTGTAAGCGCAGATTCAAAAGACTTTACAGTTTCAGCTTCAAGTGTAAGTGCATTTGAACTTGCCGGAGCTCAGATTAGAATTAATGACCCTAGTGGTTTAAGATTTGTAACAAGAATCAGCAGTAACCTTGTTTCAGAGATTGAAGCTCTTAACAGTGCTAACTCAGGTTTAAGACCAACATCAGCTTCTGATAAGGGTATTGGATACGGTACAGTTGCAACGCTGGCATCAAAGGTTACAAATACAACTCTTGTTAAGGATACATCAGCTGTTAATGTTGTATCAGGCATGTGCGTATGTCCTGCGGTTAATAATATTGCAGCGTACAACGGTTATATTTACTACACCTGTGTGGTAAATAATATACCTAAGGCAAGCTACTCTACAAATATCGCAGCCCGTCCATACATCACATACAAGGATGTTAACGGTGCAGAGCATACATATTACTATACAGAGAATGGCAGCAGTTCCGGTGCCTATGCTACAAGTATCACAAGCGTAAGTAATGCACTTTATAATCTTTCATCAACAAGCAGTGCTATTAAGAGCTGGATTGAGGCTAATGTATTTAACTAAATAACACTTTTTATTTCTAAGGTGCAGGCTGCTTAAGCAGCCTGTGCTTTTGCTTGAAAAAGCTTATGAATGAATATGACTTGTAACTCAAAACAGGTTAAAAGTAAAAAAAACAGTTGCCATATTTAAACGTTTAAGGTAAACTATATCTGGTGAAACGTTTTATGGGAGGAGATATTTATGAAACTAATTAATAAGATTGTTGCAGTATCACTTGTTTTTGTGATGATTGCAGGTGTGATGCTTACCGGTTGTAAGAATGAAGAACGGGAACTTACCGAGCGTCAAAAGTTAGAGGTTATTCCTGAGGATGCTATTTATAAAGATGCTTCATATTCTGTTGAAGAGAGAGTTGCGGACCTTATGACTTATATGACACTTGAAGAAAAAGCAGCTCAGATGGTTATGGCAGAGAGAAATGTAAAATCAGGCGGAATAGCACCGGTTCAGCTTGCCGGATACCCGTTAGGCTGTATTTTAAGTGGCGGCGGTTCTGCTCCGGATTCAGGTAATACATCAGAAGACTGGGCGAACATGATAAATGCTTATCAGCAGGCAGCAGTGGAGAATACAAGACTTGGTATTCCGGTGCTTTATGGTGTGGATGCGGTACATGGTAACAGTAACGTATACGGAGTAACTATATATCCTCACAATGTAGGTATTGGTGCAACAGGCGATCTTGAGCTTGCCGAGCGTATCGGTGCACTTACTGCAGAAGACGTAAGGGCAACCGGTGCTAACTGGATATTTGCACCTACCCTTGGTAACCCTCAGAATGTTACCTGGGGAAGAAGTTACGAGTGTTTCAGTGAGGACGCAGCGGTAGTTGCCCAGTTTGGTGCAGCCTATGTTAAGGGTATTCAGGGTGTGCTTTCGGCAGAAGACTACCTTTCTTCTTCAAAAGCTCTTGCAACAGCAAAGCATTTCATTGGCGAAGGTTATACTATGAGTGGTATGAACCAGGGTAATGTTAATATGTCTGCGGAAGAGTTTGATGAATTATTGGATAGCGGATTGATTGAACCATACAAAGCGGCCATAGAAAATGGTGTAAAGACTGTTATGGTTTCATATAACAGCGTAGATGGTTTGAAGTGTCATGGAAATAAGCATCTGGTTACTGATGTACTTAGAGGAGAACTCGGCTTTGAGGGTATAGTAGTAGGCGATTACAATGGTATTCAGCAGATTTCCACAGATAACAATACCTTTGAGGAACAGCTTCTTGTGGCTATCGATGCAGGTATTGATGTTACCATGGAACCATTTATGTGGAAAGAAATTATTGAATTAATCGTTGGTTATGTTGAGGACGGCAAGCTTTCAGAAGAAAGAGTTGATAAGTCTGTAGAAAGAATACTTACTGCCAAGTTTGAACTCGGACTGTTTGAAGATCCATATGCCAATGAAGAACTCCTTGCTCAGACCGGTTCAGATAAGAGCCGTGAGGTTGCAAGAGAGGCTGTAAGAAAGTCTCTTGTACTTCTTAAAAATGATGTTATGGATGATGGACAGACCATCATGGAAGCTGTTAAGGACTATGATAATATATTTGTAGCCGGCAGAGGTGCAGATGATATGGGAATGCAGTGCGGCGGCTGGACTATCAGCTGGCAGGGACAGAATGGTGACTGCACAGAAGGCACAACTATACTTGAAGGTATTAAGGAAGTTGCCGGTGATGCTAAGACTATAACTTATAGTGAGGACGGCAGTGAGCTTCCGGCAGATGCCAAGGCTGCAATTGTTGTATTAAGTGAGCGTCCATACGCTGAATCAGATGGTGACGCAACCTACAACAGCCTTACCTTTATGAAGTCCCAGTGGCAGGTGATTGATACAATTCGTGAACAGAACCCTGACATACCTGTGATAGCATTATTTGTAACAGGAAGAACCTTAACTATAGCAGATTATATTGATAAAGTTGACGGTATAGTATGTGCATGGCTTCCTGGAACTGAAGGTGCCGGTATCGCTGATGTAATGTTTGGTGACTATGATTTTACCGGTAAGCTTGCCTATACATGGTTCTGGCATGGTGAAGATATAAAGGACAGAGACGCTGAGGGCGTTTTATTCGAAGCAGGATACGGACTTACAAAGTCTGAGACAGAGGATATCCCTATGGAACCGGCTGCATAAATAGAATATAGAACATGAGATTATATCGCCCCTTTATGGGGCGATATTGTATTTTTTGTGAGGCTTATAGTATTAATTAAAGAATATGTCAATATTACCAAAGACAGCCGCATATATTGTAATGGGGAGTGATACAGAGAAAATAAACGATTAATAGTATAAAAAACAGCTTGTTTTGTTAAAAATGGCACGTTTTACTTAAACGTATAACCTAAAAAACA
>JAZULV010000007.1:0-18305 GCA_045603305.1 Lachnospiraceae bacterium
GTTTGAAATTAATCTTGAAAGAGGTGTTATGGGAGAAGAGTTTGATAATATAGCGTTTTCTCTTAGTGACGGACAGATTAGCGAAGTAATAGAATCTGAGTATGGTTATCACATTATTAAGTGTATTAGTACATATAATGAAGAGCTTACTACATTGCATAAAGAAGAACTCCAATACGAATATAAATCAGCATATTATGAAGAGGCCTATAATGCATTTATTCAGGATGTGAATGCAATGTTTAATGATGAACTGTGGGAAAATATAGCTCTGAATGTAGATTTAGAGTTGTGTGGTCAGGATTTCTTTACTGTGTATTATAATTACTTTGAATAATGTTGGTTTATTATAGTGAATTAGCCCTAAGTTGATATTTGATATCCGCTTAGGGCGTCTTATTTAATAGTATGCAAAGAAGTTGTAAACCTACTGGATATACAGAGCAAGTGGAAAGATCTTTGTGTATTATTTGCAATTTAGCATTTCTTTACGTTTCTTACGTCTGACACGATTTATATTTCTTTCAAAGTCCCCATTGGCAATTAATTTGGCTATAACCAGTTGTTCAAATGTAGGTACAGTACAGGAGTAGAATCCTAGTTTTTGTTCAAACAATGCAACCAAATGTTTTGGCAGTACCATGTAACCTACTCGAAGTGCAGGGGATATGGTTTTAGAAAATGTGTTCATGTAAATAATATTATCCTTTGTTGAATGTGAAAATAAAGTCTCTTCAGGTTTTTTTGAAATAGAAAATTCAGATTCAAAATCATCTTCTATAATATATCGGTTGTTAGTACCTGCCCAACGCAAATATTCGTGGCGTTTGGAAGCGGTGGCAGTTACTCCACTAGGGAAGCTTCGGTATGGCGAAATATGCAGAACGTCAGCGGTTGACTGCCACAGAGCAGAACTTTTGATACCGTCATTTTCAATTGGCAGCATTTGGTACTTAACATCAGATGCAGAGTACACCTGTTCAATCTTTTTGTAGGATGGTGATTCTATGGCATATATTCTATTTCTGCCTAATAGTTCTACAATTAAAGTATAAAGATATTCTGAGCCGGAACCAATGATTATCTGTTCAGTATTAGCAGTGATTCCACGACTTCTTAAAAGGTATTGTCTTATTGATGAGCGTAATTCTATACATCCTGAGTTAGGTGATTTATTAAGGATAGTTTCACCAAATTCACATATTACGCTACGCATAGTTTTTGCCAGAACTGAATAGGGAAACTCTGTGGACGTGCCTTGGTGGTTTGCTAAAGGTATATGAGAAGCTGCATTATTTGAAGAAACTGCAAATCCGTCATCAGTACGGAAGATTACAAAGTACCCACTGCGTTCTCTTGCTTCAATATAGCCTTCTTCACAAAGGAGAGCATAGGCGTGTTCTATCGTAACTGTACTTACACCTATTTCAGCGGCTATCATTCTTTTTGAGGGAAGCTTACTGTTATAAGGATAAATCTCTTTTACAATATCATCTCTAACCTGTTTATATAGTTGTAAATATGCCGGTGTATTATTATCTTTCTGAATTATATATTTCATCTGGTTATATAATTTTCTCCTAAACTGACTATTTCTATATTACCAAAAACATTATAAACTAATTTTAATTTTAGTAAAAGAGGCAAATTGATTGCTACATAATAATTATTTAGGAGATTTTGAACAATATGAGGAATGACAAAATAAAACTTATGTGTATTGCAGGCGTATTTACTGCTGTAGTGTATGTATTTACTGCTTATCTACATATTCCAAGTCACACAGGCTACACTCATGTGGGAGATGGGTTTATCTATCTTGCTGCCTGCCTGCTACCAATGCCTTACGCTATATTCGTTGGTGCAGGTGGAGCTTTGTTAGCAGACTGCCTTACCGGTTTTGCAATATGGGCACCTGGCTCAGTAATTATAAAAACAGTAGCAGTGTTATGCTTTTCAAGCCGCACCAAAAAGATAATCTCAGGCAGAAACTTGCTTGCACTTATACCTTCTAGTATTTTATGTATTGGTGGTTATTACCTTTATGAATCGATTATTACCGGGAATTTTGTAGCTCCACTTTCAGGAATACCGGGATATATAACCCAGTCAGTTTTAAGTAGTATTCTTTTTGTTGTTCTTGGATTTACTTTTGATAAACTTAAAGTGAAGAGTATGTTTTAAATAAATAGTTAAGGGGAGCACCAAATTTCTAGTGTTCCCCTAATTTTAAATAATAAAGTTTTATTTTGCTAAAAGCATCATGATTTCGTTGCTTCTCTTAATAAATTCAGTCATTCTGTCGGTTGATAATGAGCCATGAGCGATAAGTGAAAGGTCATAAAGCTGTTCGCAGAAAAGCTTTATGTTTTCGCTTTCAGGATTTTCAAGCACATAGTTTACTAATGGATGGTTTGCATTAAGAACTAAGGTCTGTTCTTCGCTGCCAAACATGGAAGCGTCCATGCCGTACATCTTCATCATATCCTGCATACGTCTTGCTTCTTCTGAAAGAGTGATAACAGAAGCAAGAGAGTGGTCTTTAAGCTTTTCAACCTTTACTGTGAGGTTCTCCATTTCAAGATTCTTCTTGAATAATTCACTTAATGAATCCTGGGAACTCTTTAATGCTTCATCATTCTCATCAGTTTCTTCCTTAAATGAGCTTGAAAGGTCAGTATCAATTCTCATGAACTTAAGACCTTCGCGTTTCTGCTCCATCTGAGTGATGAATGGTGAATCAATGTTGTGGTTAAGGATAACAGCGTCTAAGCCATTTTCCTTGAACATCTTGATATACTGAGCCTGTTCCTTTTCGTCGGTTACATAGAAGACTGTATTTTCATGAGCTTCTTTATTTTCTTCGAGGCACTCGTCAAGTGTTAAATACTTGCCATCAAGGTTCTTGTAGATGATAGCATCCTTCATCTTTTCTTCAAACTTTGAATCCTTGATGAAACCGAACTTGATGAATGGACTGATGTCATCCCAGTACTTCTCGTAGCTTTCTCTGTCAGTCTTGTACATGCCGGTGAGCTTGTCGGCAACCTTCTTTGTAATGTAATCAGAAATCTTCTTTACAAATCCGTCATTCTGAAGGGCACTTCTTGATACGTTAAGTGGCAGGTCAGGACAATCAATAACACCCTTTAAGAGCATGAGGAATTCAGGAATAACTTCCTTGATGTTATCAGCAATAAATACCTGGTTGTTGTAAAGCTTGATAGTTCCCTCGATTGAATCATACTGGGTATTAATCTTAGGGAAGTAAAGGATACCCTTTATGTTATATGGATAATCCATGTTAAGATGAATCCAGAATAAAGGCTCCTTGTAATCATTAAATACTGAACGGTAAAACTTCTTGTAATCCTCATCATTGCATTCATTCGGATGCTTTACCCAAAGTGGATTAGGGTCATTTATAGGTTCAGGTCTTCTTAAAATCTTAACCTTTTCGGTGGCAGGAGATACTTCAATGATTTCAGTAGTACCATCTTCGTTAGTCTTTTCTTCTGTTTTAGCTTCTTCAACGATTGTCTCGATTACAGTGTCAGTGTCGAGAACTTCATCAGTATTAATTGTGTCATACTGAGGCTCGGCATTTGGATTTGTAACGTAAATCTCAGTTGGCATGAAAGAGCAGTACTTTGAAATAACTTCTTTTGCTCTGTACTCATTGGAGAACTCAACGCTTTCATCATTTAAATAAAGAGTTATTTCTGTACCAACGCTGGTTCTGTCACTGTCAGACATCTCAAACTCAGTGCCGTTGTCAGACTCCCAGTAAACTCCGGTTGCACCTTCCTTATATGAAAGAGTATCAATTGTAACTTTATCAGCAACCATAAATGCTGAATAGAAGCCTAAGCCGAAATGACCGATTATCTGGTCTTCGCTAGTCTTGTCTTTATATTTCTCAAGGAAATCCTGCACGCCTGAAAATGCAATCTGGTTGATGTATTCCTCAACTTCCTCGAAAGTCATACCAAGACCATTGTCAATGAACTTGATAGTTCTTTCATCAGAATTTACAATAACCTCAACCTTGCCTTTGTAGCCATCAGGTAAAGCGTATTCACCCATAATATCAAGTTTCTTAAGCTTTGTAATAGCATCACAGCCATTGGAAATAAGCTCTCTGAAGAAAATGTCGTGGTCACTGTAAAGCCACTTTTTAATTATAGGGAAAATATTTTCGCTGTTAATTGATAAACTTCCTTGTTTTCTACTCATGTAAATCACCTTTCCTTATATTATGTGTCAAGGCAGTGCCTTGCTGTTTTAATAATTTTTAACCATAATAAATATGTGTTAAGTAATTTTCAGACAATAAATATAGTAATACTCCCTGAAATAAAAGTCAATATCAAATTAGCACTCGGCATAAACGAGTGCTAATAATTTTATAAATATTCTATTAAAATCTCATTTTTCTTAAAGAATTTGATAATTAAATCATCCCACTCCTTTTCGTAAGAACGGTCAAGGGTGAAGTTTTTAGTTGATGTACCGGTAATTGCAATGAGCTTATTATTGCTGTATCTAAGATTTAGCAGAAGACCATTAAGTTCGTCGGCACTTAAAGAAATACCACTTCTTGAAATAAACTTTTCGGTATTGTGTTTAGAAAGTTTAAAGGTGATTTTAAAACTGAGCGGAAGCTTCTTACCCTTGATAATAGAGAAGCAGACCGGTTTAATATCACTCCAGCGTATGTATTCTGTTTCTTTCATCTGTTCAAGTTCATCATTATCGTAGAATTCTTTATGTAATGAACCGTCAATGGAAATAGTAGTGCCGGTAACAAACTCGGCATCATATAAAAGAAAAGAATCGAAGGTGTCCTTTAAGAAAATGTGGGAGGTAACCCCCTTTAAATCGTTAAATGTGAAAGTGACCATATAGCCTCCTGAAATTATGGAATGATTTGGTGTTATATAAGCTTGTGATAAAAAATATATCCTCACAGGCTTAGGCTCAAGCTTCGCTTTCGATGCGCCTGCTAAGGATATATTTTTATCGCAAGCTAGAAATACGAAAAAAGCCTAATAATTTTGAGAGGCTATATGTTCATCACATACTCGTGGGTTCTAAGTAAGTTGAGTAAATACAATAATTGTATCACATACTCGTAGGAACTAGGGAAGTTAGATGTTTCGTTACTATTGCAGACTTCGAAGCTCTACAGTATCAATAAGGTTTACGCCGCATTTGTATGCGAGGTGGTAGCCTGCCTGTACCAAAGTTTTGTTGTCGTAAGCTTTTGGGGAGTGGGCGTCTAAGCCTAATATTGCTTTGTTACCGGTTCTTGCAGCTATATTAAAGAAACGCTCACTTGGGTACTGACGTCCGTTATGGATACCAAGTAAATTGATTTCTAATGGAATGTCGTGTTTTAATGCAGCTTCACACAGTCTTGTCATTTCAAATTCGTAAAGGTCATCATCACCGGTGAAGTTTATGAGGTCAGGATGGGCCAGATATGTAAAATATCCGGTAGAAATTCCTTCTATAGTCTGTTCTACATATGTATGTAAGTACTTTGTTTTTGAAGTTTCTCGGCCGGCGTATGTGCCTAAGGGTTCGCTTCCTAAAAAGTGGGAGCCTAAGATTACATATTCAATGCCGTGGTCAATGTAAATTTTACGAAGGGTTTCAAAGTTTGTTGCAGAGTATTCAAGTTCAAGACCAAGATGAATTTCTATTTGATCTTTATATTCGTACTTGAGTGTATTTACAATGTCACAGTAATCATATAATTCTGACATGCTCATACGTATATTTGAAATGTAAAATGGGGCATTTTTAAATATAAGCGGAGCGTGGTCAGAAAAACCTAAAATTTTAATGCCTGCATCAATAGCATGTTCTATGTATTCACGCTCTGCACCGGTTGCATGTTTACACCGATAAGTATGAGTGTGATAGTTTGCGATAAATCGGGTGTTGTTAGTCATGGAAGACTCCTTATAAAAAAATTTAACATAATATTATCATATATGTATATTATAAAATATAACAACATAAAATCAACGTTGATTTTGAATATATATTAATTACACATTGATTTTCTCCCCAATAAACTTTATATTATTAGAAGGGGAATTATTTAATTAATACCAATTACTAATTATTTTTACCGGAGGAGAAAATGATGGGAAGATTAACAAGGAGTTTGTGTTCAGTATTTGTGACTTTAACACTTATACTGTCACTTGTAACAGGCAGCATACCGGCGGGACAACTTACTATTGAAAGTGTTTCAACAGTTGAAGCTGCAAATGATTATGGTCTGGCTGACAATACTAAGGATGGAGTAATTCTACATGCCTGGTGCTGGTCTTTTAATACAATTAAAGAGAATATGCAGTTAATTGCTGAGTCCGGATATACTTCGATTCAGACATCACCAATTAACGAATGTGTAGTTGGTGATAATGGAGCACTTACATTTACTAACCATTGGTATTATCATTACCAGCCAACCAATTATACTATTGGTAATTATCAGCTTGGTACCGAGGCTGAGTTTAGGGCGATGTGTGAAGAAGCTGATAAGTACGGCATTAAGATTATTGTTGACGTGGTAGCTAATCACATGACATCTGACTGGAGCAAGATTAATCCTTCATTACAGAATTCATCTTATTTCCACACTAATGCAGGTATAAGTGACTGGAACAGCCGTTACGAGGTGACACAGAAAGCGCTTCTCGGACTTTGGGATTTTAATACCCAGAGCAGTACAGTTCAGCAGATGATACTGAATTATCTTAAAAGCTGCGTTGCTGCAGGTGCAGACGGTTTCAGATTTGATGCGGCAAAGCATATAGAGCTTCCGGATGATGCAGGTTTTGGCGGTAATTACTGGCCGGTAATATTAAATAATGGCTCTGCATTCCAGTATGGAGAAATTCTTCAAGACAGTATCAGCCGTGAAGATGCATATGCTAACTATATGAATATTACAGCTTCAAGCTACGGTTACGTTCTTCGTGAGCAGCTTGCAGCATCAAATTTATCAAAAGACAGACTTTCTCAGTATTATGTAGGAAGTATTAACCCTGATAAGCTGGTTACATGGGTTGAGTCCCACGATACTTATTGTGACGGTGTATCTACATATATGAGTGACAATGATATCAGACTTTTGTGGGCAGTTCTGGCAGCAAGAGCAGAAGGTACACCTTTATTCTACAGCAGACCTCAAGGTGGCGGTAGTGGTGTAACATTCCCTGAGCAGTCACGTATTGGTGACGTAGGTGACGATTTATTCTACGACAAGACTATTGTAGAGGTTAATAAGTTCCACAACGCCATGATTGGTCAAAGTGAAAATATGAAGAACTACAATGGCAACTCCTGCGTAATTATTGAGCGTGGAAATAAGGGTATGGTTATCGTAAATATTGGAGGCAATCAGAACCTTTATACATCTACATCATTAGAAAATGGTACATATACTGACCAGATTAGCGGAAGAACCTTTACAGTATCTAATGGAAATATTTCAGGTAGTATCAGCAACAATTCAGTACATGTGCTTTATAAAGCTGAAACTTCACCAACCGTTTCATTAAGTCAGACCGGCGGTACATTTAGTGGTGAACTTACATTAACCATGACATTAAACAATGCCACATCCGGTACATACAAGATTGGTAATAATCAGGCTGTATCTTTTACCGGTACAAAGACTGTGACAATCGGTTCAGATATGGCGGTAGGCGACAGCAAGGTTATTACAGTTACTGCAACTGACGGAACTAAGAATTACAGCAAGACATATACCTTTACAAAGGGTCCGGACTGCCTTACAGTACATTTTAAGCGTACTGACTGGGGAAGCGGCACACCATACATTTATGCTTATACCGATGGCGGCACTACAATTACTTCTTCATGGCCGGGTACATACATGACAGCAGATGCGGCTGAAGGTAATGGCTGGTATACATATACAAATCAGTCATATACATCAGCAAATGTATTATTTACTATGGGTGCTTCAAGTACCAACCGTGACCCTGCTGACGGCGAGCCTGGATATTCAGTAACCGGCGAGGCTTGGTATTATCAGGGTGCATGGTATACAAGCAATCCAGAAGCTGTAGAAACTGTAACTTATAATGTTACCTTTAAAGATGGCAACAACACTGTATCTGCTATTACCTGTGATGAGAATGAAGCAATTACCCTTCCGGGTGCTTTAACAAGAGATGGTAAGATATTTGCAGGATGGTTTACTAAGGAAGTTAATTTAAACAGCCCATCAGCAGTTACATCAGCATTATCATATGTGGCAGCTACTGCACCGGTTACAAAGGATACTACCTATTATGCGGGCTGGATTGATATTAGTGATAATGTTAACATGTTTGAGCTCGTCGGTGTGCAGGTTCGTATAAAGGACCCATCAGGACTTAGATATGTAACACAGATTGGTACAAATATAATTGCAAATATTGAAGCGTTGAATTCTTCAAATAAATCATTACAGCCGGATTCATCATCAGATAAGGGTATCGGTTTTGGTACAGTTGTTACATTATCGAAAAATGTAAGCAATACTGAGCTTGTGAAGGATGCTAATGCAACTGCAGTTGCAAGCGGCATGACTGTAGTTCCGGCAGCCGTGTTACTGGATTCAAATAATAATTATTTAACTTACTCAGCAGTTGTAAGCAATATTCCTGCATCAAGCTACAATAGTAAGATTACTGCGCGTCCATACATTACATACAAGGATGCGAATGGTGCAGAGCAGACCTATTATTATACTGAAAATTCTTCATCTGCAGCAGGTAAGGGATATTCAGTAAGCCTTTATCAGGCGGCAGAGGCCTACTACAATAATTCTTCAACAAGCAGTACTATTAAAGAGTGGTTAAAGACTAATATTTTAAATATAGGATAAATATTAACAAACTTAATTAAATGAGGTATAATATGTTAAGCTATCACAGTAAAATGTGGTAGCTTATACAATATACAAAGATAAATAAAGTGGTGAATAAAATGAATTTAAAGGACAGTATTATTTCAGAGTATAAAAGCTTTCTTGATAAGGGTAAGACTGAACGTGAGTGTGTTACTGCTGCCATAGATATTTTAAAGGAATATGGCTACAAGGACATGAAAGAGGTTCTTGAAAGAAACGAGCAGATTACAAAGGGAAGTAAGCTTTACTATTCATACATGGGAAAAAGTCTTGTAATTTTTAATGTCGGCGAAGAATCACTTGAAGCAGGGCTTCGTATTCTGGGTGCCCACATGGACTCACCTCGTCTTGATATTAAGCAGAATCCGTTATATGAAGATGAGAATCTGGCTTATCTTGATACCCACTATTATGGTGGTATTAAAAAGTACCAGTGGGTAACAATTCCTCTTGCAATACATGGTGTGGTTGCTAAAAAGGACGGCAGTGTTTTGAACATTTCCATCGGTGAGAAAGATGATGAACCGGTATTCTGCATTACCGATTTACTTATACATTTATCAGGAGAACAGCTTGGTAAGAATGCTGCCAAGGTAATCGAGGGCGAAAAGCTTGATGTTTTAATCGGAGGCATACCTTTAGAAGGCGAAGAAAAAGATACCGTCAAAGCGAATATTTTAAAGATTTTGAAGGAAACTTATGATATTGAGGAAGCTGATTTTATTTCGGCTGAGTTAGAAGTAGTTCCGGCAGGAAAGAGCAGAGATTTAGGCTTTGACAGAAGTATGATTTTAGCATATGGTCAGGATGATAGAATATGTGCATTTACTTCTTTGTATGCTATGCTTCATGAGCCGGATGTAAAGAAAACTACCTGCTGTCTTTTAGTAGACAAAGAAGAGATTGGCAGTGTCGGAGCCACTGGCATGCGTTCAAAGTTCTTTGAGAATATTCTTGCGGAGCTTATGGAAGCAATGGGAGAGTATAGTGAACTTAAATTAAGACGCTGTCTTGCTAATTCTGAAATGCTCTCATCTGATGTAAGTGCAGGCTTTGACCCATTGTATTCCGGTGTGTTTGACAAGAGAAACAGTGCTTACCTTGGTAAAGGGCTGGTATTCAATAAGTACACCGGCTCAAAGGGCAAGACCGGTTCAAACGATGCTAATGCTGAGTATATTGCAAAGCTTAGAAAGGCTTTTGATGATAAGAACATTTCCTATCAGACCGCTGAGCTTGGTAAGGTAGACGCCGGTGGCGGAGGAACAATTGCATATATCATGGCACTCTACGGAATGGATGTTATTGACTGCGGCGTTGCTATTATGAGTATGCATGCACCATGGGAGGTTTCTAATAAAGAGGATATTTACCAGACGGTGCTGGGATACAGGGCATTTCTTCAAATGTAAAGATTAATTAATATTTATATTAGATACCTATGGATTGCTATGCACTATACGCTCCCGCAATCCTGCAAAATATTCGAAAGGATAATATTAAATAATGCGAGATATATTAAATGATTCATTTAATCTTATGATTACCTTAAAGGATGCAACATCTCCTTTTCATACTGTAAGAAATGCCGCAGAGAAGCTAAGATTTGCAGGCTTTAAGGAGTTAAGACCTGAAGATAGCTGGACGCTTAATCGTGGCAGAAGGTACTATGTTGATATTTATGGTACTACACTTTTTGCCTTTACTATTGGTGAGAATTTTGATGCTGATAATGGTGTACGTCTTGCTGCGGCCCACACAGACTGGCCATGCCTCAGGGTGAAGCCGGCACCTGAAATTATTAAGAATGGTTACGCTACCTTGAATGTTGAGGTATATGGCGGACCTATACTTAATACCTGGCTTGACAGACCTTTAAGTATTGCCGGAAGAGTTACTGTTAAGGGTGAGAATGAATTTTCTCCAAGAAATATTCTGATAGATTTTAAGAGAAGTATTCTTACTATTCCTAATGTAGCGATACACTTAAGTAAGGGACTTGAGTTAAATAAACAGGTAGATCTATCACCGGTTATAGGGATGATAGGAGAGCAGTTGGATAGGGATGATTACTTTATCAAACTGATTGCTGATGAGGCAAAGGTAAATCCGGAGGACATAGTTTTCTTCGATTTGTATATATATAATACTGACTCAAGCCAGCTGATGGGTATCAACTGTGATTTTATATCTTCTCCAAGGCTTGATGATACAACCGGTGTGGAGGCTTGTATTAATGGTATTTTGGAGTCAGACAATGCAGATTCATTAAATGTCTCAATATTATTTGACAATGAAGAAATAGGCAGTTGCACAAAGCAGGGTGCCGGTTCGGTAATTACCGGAGTTATTCTTGAAAAAATAATGGAGTCATTAGGCGTAAGCAGGGAAAAGTATTTATCATCACTCTTTAAAAGCACCATGCTTTCAATCGATGTGGCTCATGGCATACACCCGAATCATCCTGAGAAGTATGATGTTACTTCAACAGCAGTATTAAATAAAGGTATTGTTATTAAGACAAATTCTAATCAGAGTTATGCTACCGACGGGGTTTCAGTAGGAATAGTAAAAGCAATTTGCGACAATAATGATATACCTTACCAGATGTATGCAAACCGCTCAGATGTGGTTGGCGGAAGCACTTTAGGCTCTATAGCAGCGGCATTTACTGCAGTGCAGACTGTTGATATAGGTGTTCCCGTTCTCGCAATGCATTCAGCAAGAGAGCTTATGGGTGCTAAGGATATGGCTGCATTAAATGAATTAGTTATTAACTTTTTTAATACAAAATAATAGTTACAATATTTCGGCACAAGACTTTTGGTCCTGTGCCGCTATTATTTATGCTTTAGATTTTTTAGGACATAATTTCTTTTCAAGGAAGTTGATAAACTGATAAAGTGCCATTGCTATAATACAGAGAATAAATATTGAAAGCATTACATAGTCCATCTTGAACACCTGACTGGAGTATATTATTAGATAGCCCAGACCTTTGTCTGCAGCGAGGAATTCACCTATGATAACACCTACAAGACAAAGCCCGATGTTGACCTTCATATTACTTACGATAAGAGGAATAGAGCCGGGGAGAAGCACCTTTGTAAGCACATGTCTTCTGGTGCCGCCGAGGGTTGTTATCAGCTTTATCTGATCCGGGTCCATTGAATTAAAACCGGTATAGAGTGTTATTATTGAACCAAACACTGCCACTGAAATAGCGGTAATAATTATTGTTCTGGGGTTGTTTCCAAGCCAGACTATGAGTACCGGTGCGAGAGCAGTTTTAGGAAGACTGTTAAGCACTACCAGATATACGTCAAGCACTTTAGCAAGACCGGTACATGCCCAAAGGATAACTGCTACGGCAATTCCGCATATGGTAGTTATTAAGAAGCTTATAATGGTTTCTGCAAGGGTAATACCGATATGAACAAACAGACTGCCGTCCTTTAAAAGCACAATAAGACAGTCCAGCATTCTTGTCGGACTGCTGAATATAAAATCATTGATAATACCGGTTTTTGCGGCAATTTCCCATGCAACAATAAACACTATAAATATCATGCATCGTGCTATAAATATCATTGTTTTCTGACGGTTTATATTATTGATATATTCCTGCTGTTTACTTAACACATTGATTTCATTACTTTGCTTCATCGGTCAATTCCCCCCAGATAGTTTTAAAATATTTTTGAAACTCTGCAGAATTTCGTTTATCGAAAGTATTTTTACATTCTTCCGGGAAATTAATCAGCACATCAGCTTTGATTTTAGCCGGGCGGGTGGTAAATACAAGAATACGCTCGGCAAGACTTATTGCCTCTGAAATGTCGTGGGTTACAAGAATTGCTGTCTTGTTCTCACGACGAATAATCTTTGAAATATCATCGCCTACTTCAAGTCTTGTCTGATAGTCTAAAGCAGAAAATGGTTCATCAAGAAGAAGTATATCCGGCTCTAATGCGAGAGTTCTTATAAGTGCAGCTCTCTGTCTCATTCCACCGGATAATTCAGATGGTTTTGAGTTGGTGAAATCCTTAAGGGCATAGTCCTTAAGCATATTGTTAATATTACTCTTTTTAGGGTCCTGTCGATGTATTTCAAGACCAAGTTTAACATTGTCATAAACTGTTCTCCACTCAAATAAATGGTCTTTCTGAAGCATATAACCGATGTTTTTCATGGAACTTCCTAAAGGCTTGCCCATAACCTTTATGGTACCGCTTTCAGGAGATATGAGTCCGCATATAAGTGACATAAGTGTGGATTTGCCACAGCCGGAAGGGCCTACAATAGCAATAAATTCACCTTCGTTTACTGAAAAGGATATATGGTCAATGGCAGGAACTTCGCCATTTATAGTATGATAAGAAAATGATACATCATCAAATTCTAATATAGGGCGCATAAAAATCCTCCCGGAATATTTTTATACAGTATAATATGAAATGATAGGTGAAAGATTTACTAACTATTGTTTAGATATTTTTATTGTGTTATTATTTAGTTAAAGCTTAATTAGTTATTTAAACCTATTGGGGGAATATATGAAGAAGATAATACCAATCGTATCAGGTATATTATTAGTATTGATATTTATATTTGTATTTGCCATGCAAAGCACGCTGATAAGGTCTGCAAGAACACTTGGTAAGATTGATAGTCTTAGCAGATTTAATTATAGTGCAGAGCTTACTATTGATGAAAACAGACTTTCTGACAGGCAAACAGAGTTTTTGCATAAACTATCCGAGATGATGGGGGTAGAAGCATCATCACTGTTAAACTTAAAAGTTAAGGGCAGTTTGTATGATGATGTGGTATATGCTGTTATATCTTCTAAAGCTATTGATGTTCCTGTAACTAAAGTTTATATTCGTAATAATGAGGCATATATAAATGTTAAGATGATTTATGACCTTATATCAAGTCATATTGCTGAGAGATATCCGCTGCTTGCATATTTTATTCCGGTATGGAATTATGGTGAATATATAACCGGAGCCCAGCTTGAAGAGATATTTGAAGTTGATTTTGAGAAATTATTTACGTTAAATACTCAGGAGCTTATGCGTGACCCTACATTTGCAGAAAGTATTGCAGGATTGCTTACTCTTGATAACACGAAAAATGATGGCAGAACTGATTACAAAACCAACTGGAAAAACTACGGCATATCCTTTTATATAGAGGAGGCAGATAATGTACCAAAGGTTCATTTTACTGCAACATCAGGTAACAAAGCTGATGCTGTAAGTAGTGCTGAAGGAAGTATAAGCTTTGATTTGTACGAGGAAGTTATTGTGCCGGGTTCAGTTGTTGATGAAAATACTGTTGCAGGTATAAAAAATATCTGGTCAGTCTTAATGGATTTATTTTATAGTTAATAAAGAAACGGAGTGTAGTTATGTTTGAGAGAATTGATTATATTGTAGAAAGAATTGACGGAGATTACGCTTATTTAAAGCTTGCAGATAATCCTGATGCTGAGTTAAAGTGCGTAGCAAGAGCATTACTCCCGGAGGAGATTATGGAAGGTAGCAGGGTAGCTTATGAGATGCTCCAGTATAGTATGGCGTAATTAGGTGGTTACTTTGAGATGTGTTAATAGTATATAAGTTAGTATATAAAATTATTTATATGGAATACTTGATTATAGTTATTGCATATGTTATTATAGCAGTGACGAGAAATGAGAGAGTATCCATGCGGTACACAAAAACGAAACCCCAGTAGTCGGTAGCTACTGGGGTTTCTTCTCCGTCAAGGTGGAGCAGACCTTAGGCTAGTTGTCACGCTCATCTCCGTCTAGCCATTTGCAGATAAAGTAACTGACGATACCTGCCATGACGGAAATAATGAATGAGAGAATTACCTCCATACAGGACACCTCACTTCTGTTGCCAGAGTAGGTGCGACAACATAGTAAATCATACATAAATAAATTATTTGAAACAATAGAGTGTAACAAATTGTGACATCAAATTTATAATTAGATATATGGACAGTATAAACCAAATTAAAATTGACACTAACGGAAAATTATAGTATATTATTAGCGTTATTTCGAGTAAAAAATAAATATATCTTTACTTCATTTGCTTCTGTAGCTCAGTTGGTAGAGCAACGCATTCGTAATGCGTAGGTCGTGGGTTCGAGTCCCATCGGGAGCTTTTTATTATTAAAATTTGCGGAAGATCAGATCTTCCGTTTTTTTGTTCAATAAATAACCGTTTCATGATATAGTAACGATATTAATAACAATAAAATTTAGTTCTATCACTTGTATCAGTCATAATAAAACCCTCCCTCTGCATATAATTTAGCATTAATATATGTTTGCAAATTCTTTAGTTTTCTAGATGTATGAATACTTTTATCTTAAACAAGCGACTTCGAAAGCGGCAGCTTGAGGGAGCTTGTGGAGATAAAAATATTCATACAGTATAAAACCCAAAGCATTGCAAACTTATACTCTAATTCAGGGAGGGTTTTATGGAAAATTTCCATTTGTACAAAGATATCGAAGCAAGGACCGGTGGTGACATTTACATTGGTGTGGTTGGCCCTGTAAGAACCGGCAAATCGACATTTATTAAGAGATTTATGAATCTTATGGTACTTCCTAACATTGAAAATGAGCATGAACGTATTCAGGCGAGGGATGAGATGCCTCAGTCAGCGGCAGGAAAAACTATTATGACTACTGAACCTAAGTTTATTCCGAAGGATGCCATTACTATCAAACTTGAAAATGATGTTGAGGCAGATGTACGGCTTATAGATTGTGTAGGTTTTATGGTTGACGGGGCAGTGGGACATATTGAAAATGATGAAGAACGTCTTGTGAAAACCCCTTGGTTTGACTATGAGATTCCTTTTACACAGGCGGCAGAAATCGGCACACAGAAAGTTATTAAGGATCATTCTACAATAGGTATTGTTGTGACAACAGACGGAAGTTTTGGTGAATTACCCAGAGAAGCATATATAAGTGCTGAAGATAAGACAGTCAGTGAATTGAAGAAAATCGGGAAGCCTTACATAATTATTCTGAATACGCAGAAGCCTTATTCAGCGGAAGCAAAGGATTTGGCAGAGTCTTTAAGTAAGAAGCATGATGTAATAACTATCCCTGTTAATTGTGAGCAGTTAAGAAAAGATGACGTATACAATATACTGGAAAATGTACTTATGGAGTTTCCGGTTTCAGAAATCAGTTTCAATATACCGAAATGGCTGGAAATTCTGCCATCTGAGCATTGGCTCAAAGCTGCTGCAATAGATACGGCAAAAAATATTCTTGATAGTGTGTCACTTATGAAGGATATTGATGAAAATATTAATTCTCAATATGATGATGCTATTGAAAAGCTTCGCATTTCATCATTTGCTCTTTCTGATGGCACGGTTAATATTGATATGATAATTAGTAATGGTTTTTATTATCAGATACTTAGTGAGTACTCCGGTCTTGAGATTGATTGTGAGTATCGCCTGATGAACTGTCTAAAAGATTATTCTGAGCTTAAATACAGTTATCTGCAGATGGAGGAAGCGGTTAATCAGGTGCGTCAGAAAGGATACGGAGTGGTCATGCCAAAGAAAGAGGAAATTATTCTGGATGAACCATCAGTAATCAGGCACGGAAATAAATATGGTGTAAAGATGAAAGCAGAAGCTCCGTCAATTAATCTTATCAGGGCTTCGATTGAAACGGAGATTGCGCCGATTGTAGGCAACGAGCAGCAGGCTCAGGACCTTATCAGATATATAAAGGAGAACAGTCAGGGCACCGACGATGGAATCTGGAGTACAAACATTTTCGGAAAGTCTATCGAACAGATTGTAATGGACGGTATTCAGGCGAAGATTTCCCAGATGACTGATGAATGTCAGGTAAAACTTCAGGATACTTTACAGAAGATTATTAATGACAGCAATGGCGGTATGATTTGTATTATTATTTAGTTTAACAGTTATTAACCGGACGGAAATTCTGTCCGGTTTTGCTTTTGTATAAAGTTATTTGATAAATATTTTAATTTTATTAGTATTGAGGTATTGACAATACTGTACGGTATACACTATAATGCTTTCAGGAGGTGGAAATATTGAGTGAAGAAAAAGATTTGATGAATAGCATACAGATGGAATTACGACGGGGAACCTTGGTTTTGAGTGTACTAAGTCAGACGGACAAACCGAAGTACGGATATGCACTTGTTCAAAGTTTAAATGAAAAAAGCGTCGATATTGACCCGGATACATTGTACCCGCTTATGCGAAGACTCGAAAAACAGGGGCTTTTGCATAGTGATTGGGAGATGGGAGATTCTAAGCCGAGAAAATATTACCAGAGAACTGAATATGGTACTAAAGTTTATATCGAACTAAAAAAACAATGGAAAGAGATTGTTTCAAGCATGGATAAATTGATTATGGAGGATGAGTAATGACTGCAAAAGATAATGAATTAATGCAAAGATATATTTATCAGGTGGTTCGCAGGCTGCCAAAGGATCAGCGCGATGAGGTAAGCATGGAACTTCAGGAACTGATTGGTGATATGATGGAAGAAGCAGATTCGATGGATGATGTACTTACAAAGTTAGGTGATCCTGCTGAGTTTGCAAAGAAGTATTTAGATGATACACATCATCTTATCGGACCGAAATACTATGATACTTATTTGAGATTTTTGAAGATTGTACTTATATGTACAATTGTACCGATACTTGTTATTGGCATAATAGATGGTATAAATGAAGGGCTTAACAGCAATGCTTCGGATTATGTTGGTATAGCGATAAACACGGTTGTAATCGTGCTTGCGAATTCTGTTGGTAACTGTATTTCTTCAGCTATAGGAGCCTTCGGTGGTGTCACTTTAGTATTTGCCATTATGGAGCGACAGAATGTTAAGCTGGATATGAAGAAAGAGAAAGAGTGGTCGGTTAATGACCTTGGTGATAATTTTACCGGTACAAAGAACTGGACTCCTAAAAGACTTGCACCGGTTCCTCATAAAAAAGCAATTATCGCTAAATCCGACAGTATTTTAGGTATTATTTTTGGTGTAATATTCTGCGTGCTTTTAATTTTTGCACCTCAGTTTTTTTCTGCAATATTTTCTAATGATGGTACAATAAGAACAATACCGATATTTAACCTTGAGCATTGGAGTATTATTCTGCCATTGTTTGTTTCAAGTATTCTGATTGGACTTGTGGATGATATTGTTCGGCTTATTTGCGGATATTACTGTAAGCTTGTAATGATAAGCAATATAATATGTGGTGTATTACAGATTGCTTTAAGTGCTGTTTTACTTAAAGTAAGTCGGAGGCCA
>JAZULV010000008.1:0-18877 GCA_045603305.1 Lachnospiraceae bacterium
TTCTAAATCTCTTTTTCTTAATCGTAGTAATCTTACTCTGCCACAGTTTGTAATTCTAAAATTCGACAAATTGTATTTTATCTCCATGTTATTCAAGCATTTTAAGTACTCTTCACAATATAAATCTATCAACATGCATAATTCGTTTATTTCTAGTTCACTTAACTCAAATAAACAATTCGATAAATTAACAAAATATGTATCTCTTTTTTTGTTGCTTAAATTTCTTTGAATATATGGTCTTAACCCAAAGCCTACCGGAGTGTGATTGCCCACACACAATTTTTCTAATATCTCTACACCTTTTATTTTTATTGTTATACCACGTATTAATAATGTCCTAAAATACAAGGTACAATCAGGTGTAATTTGCTCTATACTAGGAAGTACACCTTCAATAGCGACTTTGCTTGTTGCATTCTTATAAAAAGGCCATTTTGTTGATATTATCTCTTCTTGCTGCACAAAGTCATAAACATCGTCAAGTATAACATCAATAACATTATACATATCGTCAAGTGTTCTAATATTAGATTTTATTCTTGCTGCTAGTTCATTAAGATTACATGTTCTTTTATAATCATCAATACGCTTAACAATATTTTCTTTTTTCTTTTTGGCTTCATTTAAAGCATGCCAAATCATGCCTGGAGGTAAAATTTTCCGGTTATCAACATTTGGTTTTCTACACGTAGGAATAAAATTAAGTAAATCATTTTCCTTAAAATCTAATGGTAATTCAAATTGTTTTAGTATCATTTCTAGTTCAAGTTCATTTCCAGATTTAAAGTAATGCTTACTAATTATATGATCAACTTCTAGCTCACGAAAATTAATAAAATCACCATAATATATATCACGATATCCATATTCCTCCCATATTGCAACACGCAAAAAAATATTATGTGGATCTGTATACTCTGATACCATATTCGCTCCTTATTATTAGTCAACTCCTATAGAAATATAAAAATATCTAGTTAATCAACTAATCACCATTGACAATTTATGTATTTGTGGTATACTACAACATAAGTAGATGGTTTATGGTTATTTCTACCATCTGCTTAGTTGTGGCGATTTGTTGTTGTTGTTGTTTGTCGCTACATGATTTTCGGATTGTAATATGGGGTGAGAGCTATATTACAGTCACACATCGAAACTGTAGAAAAACTACAGTCGATTGATGTTTCTCTTTTTTTTCGCGACTCTATTCTTTAGATAGGGTCGCATTTTTTTGCTCTAAAACTTTCGCTTAGTTTGCTTATCGAACTCATGTTCTTTTTTGTATGGTATCATAAAGTGATTAATATGTCAACAACTATAAAAATTACTCATTGTTAGTAATAAGTTGTATCAAATTACCATAATCTCTTAATTGGTGGATTCCATTTATAGTTTCTTAATGGAATATTATGTTCCCAGTATAAGTGTCCTTGTTCTAATTTAGTGTAATACTCAGTCCTACCACCTTTTGAAAGCATGTTTACTCCCGGAACAAAAAGTATTTTTAAGCTCGGGTGTCTCTGTTGTATATTTTTTTCGATAATACTACACGCCTTTATAACCCGTTGCATTCCAAGTTCGCCTAGACCATCTAATGCGTATCTGTCCGAAAACATTCTTGGGACTTTATATTTTTTTGATAACAAAACATGAAAAGCGATGCCTAATGGATTCGTTAAGAAACTGATATAATTCGTATTAATATCGTTATACTCGTCTCTCCACGAATCGCCATAAATTTCTGATAACTCCTCACTTATAGAATCTAAAAACGCCCATCTTTCTTCTGGATTTTTTAATCCTTCAACGATTTCTCTTTCTTCTGCAAGTGTTGCTTTCAATGTTTCATGCGTATTCTGACTTTGACTATTCCATTCATCGTTTTTATTTTTCTCGCTAGATGATAAAAATCCCTTAGTAAGATAATAACTTCCACCAAATAATGCTATAAAAAACTCAAACATATTAAACACCTCTATCCATACACTTCTTCTATAGACTCTTTTGCATTTTTAATCTGCTCAATAGTTTCTTCTATCTATTGCAAACTACATCTTCTGATACATTTTGTCATCTTATAGATTTTCCAGTATATTGTCCAAATAATCTTGTTCATCTTCAAACACTATATATATTATACCAGATACTCACACTAATAAAACAACTATTCATTTATCAACTTACGTCGTTTATTGGTTTTTCTTTTAAAATAATATCACTTGAACAATTCAAAACCAGCCTATAGTTACTATAAAAATTAAATTCAATAAAATACATTTTAAAATAAGAGGCAGTCATTTCTGACTACCTCTGTACTATACATGTGCAAATTGATACTGATAATAATAAATTTGCGTAAACTTCGCTGAAGATATTTCAAGTTTATATTACGCATTTTTCTACGCAATTTTTACGCAAAACTATCCGATAAGTTATGATACTTTATGATAGTTTATGATACTTTACCAAATTCACATATTAGACTTTTTAATTATCAAAACCCTTGAAAACACTGGGTTTATTGAGATTTAAGACTATAACTTTGCTGACGTGCTTACATTCCCATCTGCTTTGCAACTTCTTCTGCAAAGTTTTCGCTCTTCTTCTCAAGACCTTCACCTGTCTCGAAACGAATGAACTTCTTAACCTCGAGTGTTGTGCCAGCCTTCTTAGCAACTTCTTCAAGATACTTGCCAACTAACTGCTTTCCATCCTCAGCCTTTACGTATACCTGGTCAACAAGACAGAACTCCTTGAGCTCCTTGTTAAGACGACCCATAACCATACCTGAAAGAACCTTCTCAGGAGCGTCCGGCTTCTCGTTCTTAGCTGCAACCATGAGGATTTCCTTTTCCTTCTCGATGAATTCCTGTGAAATCTCTGAACGGTTAACGTATGATGGCTTAAGAGCTGCAACCTGCATAGCGATGTTCTTAAGAGCTTCCTTAATATCATCGTTAACTGCAGGGCATTCTGCAACTACAAGAACACCAATCTTACCGCCTGCGTGTACGTAATCAACTACTACACCATTGTCAGCTGTAACCTTCTCATATCTTCTAATCTTAAGGTTCTCACCGATAACTGCAACCTTACCTGAAAGAGCTTCTGCTACAGTCTTATCTTCCTCAAGGTACCACTTCTCAGCCATAAATGCGTCCATATCAGCTGCATCTGAGTTGATAGCCTGAGTAGCAACCTGAGCTACATACTCCTGGAAATCTGCATTCTTAGCAACGAAGTCTGTCTCTGAATTAACTTCTACAACAACACCAGTCTTGCCATCCTCGCTAACGAGTGTCTTAGCAATACCTTCTGCTGCAATTCTACCAGCCTTCTTAGCTGAAGCTGCAAGTCCCTTTTCTCTAAGGAAATCTACAGCCTTCTCCATATCGCCGTCTGTCTGTGCAAGAGCCTTCTTGCAGTCCATCATACCAGCGCCTGTCATTTCTCTTAACTCTTTTACCATTCCTGCTGTAATTGCTGCCATATTCTATTCCTCCATATTATTTATCTATAATATGAATAAACGCGAAACACGGTTGCTACGTTGCTTTCAGCAACTCCCGCACCCGCCAGCCTGCGTAACTCCAAGCATTCACTTTACGTTACGCATTCTGTACATTCGCCAAATATCCTAAAATTTTCGTGCAAGCACGAAAATTTCGTCTGTTTGGCTCATTGTTTCACAATTATTCCTCTACTGCTTCCTCAACTGCCTCAACAACTTCCTCTTCTACAGGAGCTGCTGAAACTTCTTCACCCTGATTAGCCTCGATTACTGCGTCTGCCATCTTAGAAACGATAAGCTTAACAGCTCTGATAGCATCGTCGTTACCTGGGATAACGTAATCAAGCTCTTCTGGGTCACAGTTTGTATCTGCAATACCGATAAGTGGAATACCAAGTGTGTGAGCTTCCTGAACACAAATCTTCTCCTTCTTAGGATCTACTACAAAGATAGCGTCCGGAACCTTCTTCATATCCTTGATACCGCCAAGGTTCTTCTCTAACTTCTCCCATTCCTTCTTAAGCTGGATAACTTCCTTCTTTGGAAGAACATCAAATGTTCCATCCTCAGCCATTGTCTCAATAGCCTTAAGTCTGGCGATTCTGCTCTGGATTGTCTTGAAGTTTGTGAGCATACCACCTAACCATCTCTGGTTAACATAGTACATACCGCAACGCTCTGCCTCTGACTGAACAGCATCCTGCGCCTGCTTCTTTGTACCAACAAAAAGAATAGTACCACCATCAGCTGCGATATCAGCGATTGCCTTGTAAGCCTCATCAACCTTACCTACAGACTTCTGTAAGTCGATGATGTAGATACCATTTCTCTCTGTGTAAATGTATGGAGCCATCTTAGGGTTCCATCTTCTTGTCTGATGTCCAAAATGAACACCTGCTTCGAGTAACTGTTTCATTGAAATAACGCTCATTTCTCTACCTCCTGGTTAATTTCTTCCACATGCCTATTACTTCTTAGTTTCACCGGCTCCCCGGCACCAGATAAGAACCAGCATGCGTGATTATTTTCAAGAAACGCCCGGGCAAGTTTAATGCCACAAGCTTTTATAGTCTAACATAAACTTTTCCTATATGCAATACTTTTAAACGCATTTTTTACGCAAAAAAGCCCATATTTTCAAAGAAAAACTACTGAACATTCCCGCTGCTCATGCCTTCACTGCCCTCGCCTAAGGGAAGCCACTCCAGAGCCTTATAAATATACTCATCCCAGAATACCCAGTTATGTATTCCCGGAGACTCAACATAGGTCACATCAGCCTCATTTTCAAAAAGAAAATCTCTGTACTTACGATTGTTTTCAATAAGGAAATCCTCAGTTCCGCATGCCATATATATCTTAGGAAGCTCCTCGCCCTTTTCTCTTAAGCGTCTTACCAGCTCGCAATAATCCTTGTCACTGCCCTTTAACTTATCCAAATCACCAAAAACTGATTCATAGTAGTCCCTGCGGCCTATAATTCCAACCACATCATTATTTGAATTAATTATATCTTCAATTGTAAATGCCGCTGACAGTGCGATTATTCTGCCAAAGGTATTGTGATACTTAAGACCATTAACCATTGCACCGTAACCGCCCATGGAAAGTCCGCCGATAAAAGTATCCTCTTTCTTAGTTGACAGCGGAAACATCGCTCTGGTCATCTCCACAAGCTCTTTACCAATGAATGTGCTGTAATTTGCGCCGTACTTTTCCTGACCGTCCACATAAAAATGATTATCACCGGAAGGCATTACTACTGCGAGATTCTTCTCGGAAGCCCAGGAAAGTATTCTTGTACCATTCACCCAGTCGGTATAATCCCCATATATACCATGAAGCAGATACAATGTCTTAAACAGTTTTCTTTCTGATGTTATCTCTCCGTCAAAATTGTACTTATCCACCGGAATAATTACATTCACCGATACATTCTTCATAAGAGAAATTGAAAAAAAGTTTACTGTTGCTAATGCCATATCTTCCCCTCCTTACATTAATCCATCATTTTTAATATCATCTCATACTCCATACTGCCGCCAAATAAGTCAAGGGCACTTCCTATTGTAATGTCTACTCTGCTCTTTCCAAGCATTCTGACCTTCTCTATATCATCATAGGAGCCTACCCCGCCGGCATAGGTAACCGGAAGCTTTGAATGCTCACCAAGAATAGTTATAAGCTCAGACTCAACACCTCTTGCCTTACCCTCAACATCTACTGCATGAACCAGAAATTCATCACAACAGTCCGCAAGCTCCTTAAGAATCTGCTCGTCTACTATCATATCGGTGAACTTCTGCCAACGGTCTGTAACTATGTAATACTTGTCATCCTTTCTGCGGCAGCTAAGGTCAAGCACCAGATTTTCTTTACCTACAGCACTTATCATCTCGTAAAGATTCTTCTCATTAAGTCTTCCATCCTTGAATACATAGGAGGTAACTATTACATGGGAAGCTCCACTATCCAGAAACTCTTCTGCATTATTAGGATTTATGCCTCCTCCTACCTGAAGCCCCTTTGGATATGCCTTAAGTGCATTTAGCGCCTGCTTCTTAGTTGCTTCGTAATAATCTGAACCGGCAGAATTTAATAATATAATGTGGCCGCCTTTAATCTTGTCCTTCTTGTAAAACCTGGCATAAAAGGCTGCATCCTGCTCTGACACAAAATTTTCTTTAGCATAATCGCCTGCGTCACGGAGGCTGCCGCCTACAATCTGCTTTACCTGTCCGTTATGTATATCAATACAAGGTCTGAATTTCATATATGCTGCTCCTTTCGGAATCATTTTAAAAGCCTAATTTACTCTACTTAATAACTCATATATTAATATACACTATTTTAATATAAAAACATAGTTTGTTTTATTAGATAGGCATAAAATCTACCAATGACTTCGTTGTTACTCAGTTTCTTTATTATCATAAAAAGCATACTGTAAAAAAGCCTGTATCGTCTTAAATGCATAATTACTATTCCATCTGCCATATTCCTGATTATCTATTGCAGTCAGGACCGGATACTGCATCCAGCTCTTTTGATGCGTATAATCAATCCATTGGGATACATTATTTATATTCCCTGCTTCGGTTATTGTATATGAGACATATCCTCGATGATTTTCTCCTTCATCCGGCATAGAAAAAGCAGCATAAGGCCCGGAATAATTCACATTACCGTATCTCCTAGGTATATACATATCCTTTACTAACTCATAATATGGTGCCTCATAGCACAAACCATCTTTATCATATCTCACATGACCTGATATATCACCAAGAAAATCCCAACCTTTACCTGTAAAATATTCAGGACAAATCTGTATAGCTTCAGTTCCATAAAAGCCCGGATTCTCGGTCCAAATAAAATGATGAAATACTTTCCACTCATCATGTTCTCTATGAAGTTTTACACTGATACCTGTTATTTGAAGCTCATCAAAATCTTCTGCATCAACAACTACTTTTAAAGCGCCGTCACAGTCCTTTATATCTTCCTCCAATAAATCATTTAGTACATTCTCCGGAAAACCCATTTCGATTAAGTCTTCTTTTATTCGCTCAATTTCTAAATCTTTAGTTTCCTCTACCGGCTGCCAGTCCATCGGATAACTGTTAAAGAACAAGTAGCCACAGGTAATTCCGACAACAAGAACTGAAATAATTCCAGCAACAACAGCCCAGTCCGGTACTTTCACAACTGCCGGCTTGATAGCATATCCTGCCTCATCTAATTCTTCGGAAAGCTTAAAAAGGCTATAAATAATGCCTACATAAAATATAAGCATAATCCAGTAAAACCATCCAACATACTGCAATATTGCAAATATAAAAAGAGCTATATACCAAATTAATAAAGCAGCCGCACTCCCGGCATTAGCCGGTAGATTGATTTTTATTTTAACCGATATTAATCCTCTCCACAAAAAGAACAACATTAATAACGTCGATAAAACACTTAAAATGTTGAACATAATCGAAGTACTCACCGTTCTTTGCCATATTGTTGCATTTAACATTAGTGTTGAAATCAAATCTGCCACTTTTAATAAAGCAATAACCCAGCAGCTCTTAAACCACGAATTTTCTTTACGAAGTGCCTTAAATCCAAGTAAACATAAGATAGCACCAATGGCAGGAAGTATATAATTAAGTCCGCTAAATCCAAGGGTCAATGTACTAAGTATTATACCAATAATAACTCTGCTCATCGCCTTACTCCAAGGAGTCACTTCCTTAACCACATCATCCGGAGGAATATCCGGTATGCTATTTTCCAACATTGTATCAAAATCCTTCTCGTTCATGGAATCCCTATCATGATTATACATAACCTTCACCTCCCAACATTTTTTGCAAATGTTTTTTCGCACGATATAATTTACCTTCAACAGCTCTCTCTGTCATTCCAAGCTCGGCTGCAATCTGAGCAGTCGATTGCAAATAGTAATACTTTCGGTAGAACAACACCCTATCTTTTTTCGACAATTTTCCCAAAGCACTTTCTACCGCAGACTGTCGTTCCTTTTTCAAAACTATTTCCTCAGGCGTTGGTTCTAAAGAAGGAGTTTCTTCTGAAATGTCCTCTGTTACATCAAATCTATTATTATTTCTTGCTTTATTCAATGCCAAGTTTCTTGTCATTGCAGTCAGCCAGGCATTCCAGCTTCCACGTTCCGAATCATACATATCTATTTTATCCCAGACACGCATTGCAACTTCGTTAACACATTCATCCTGATCTTGTTCATTATGTAAAATAGGCCTTATGATATATCGTATCAAAGGTGTGTAATGCCTTAATAATTCTTCAATGCCTTTTTCATCTTTCTGTCGAATCAGTCCAATGATATCCCGCTCTTGCACACCTACTCCTCCTTCGCTTTTTCTTCTACTATATTATACACATTGAAACAAAAAATCCCACGAAGTTTTTTTAACAAAATTACAATTCTTTTACTAAAATTTAAGCGATACACAGCAAAAACTATGTATCGCTCATTTACATGACAACAATATAATTCCGAAATTCTTCTGAATAATTTACCAAAAACTAAAATTTAAATAACTCCCTTTACCACAAGAACTATTACTATACATGTTACAAGAATTACTCCGGCAAGTATTGTATAGCCTAATTTACCTGATTTCTTAACACTACCGCTCTGTGACTGCGGTATAAGATTTGCAAGTCTGAGTGCTCGCACTACCGGCTTGTATATAAGCATAGCCAGCGCCATATTTATACTGCCCTTTAACAAATTGAATGGTATAAACACCGGAAGCAGCATTGCTGCTACAGCCTCTCTTGGATATCCCATGTATATAGGTGTAATCAGGTAGTTCCATAATACCATCACTATTACCATTGCAGCTACACCGGCAAAAAGTCCAAAAAATGCTCCCATAATTGACTTCTTCTTTTTGTATATAAAACTGGCTGTACATGCAAAGCTGCAGGTTGAAAGCACATTCATAATCAGACCGATAATTCCTGTATCACTTACAGTAAGCAGTTCGATTACTGATACAATAACCGAAATTATAAGCGCTGTAAAAGGACCAAAAATAAATCCGCCTATAACAATTATCACATCTTTAGCGTCATAATTTAAAAATGGAGCAGCCGGAAATATAGAAAACTTTACTGCTACCATAACTATGTAGGCAATAGCACAAAGCATTGCCACTGTTGTAATATACTTTGTCTTTGAATTCAATTGAATTTCCTCCTTATAACCGATAAGTTATGTAATGCAAAAATCCCGGTATACATAGATATACCGGGACTAAGACATAATTAATCATAAACTTATCTTTCTTCTCTCATCCAGACTATACTGTCGGTTTTGGAATCTCACCAAATCAGCCGCCTAAGCGGGTCGCGGACTTGTCTTAATAAAAGTTTGTATATCTTACAAAGCATTACCGCCGGTAGGGAATCACACCCTGCCCCGAAGAATCTTAATTATATTAAATTGTCAAAATATAATTACTTTAAAATAGTAATCTTATCAAAGTATGGGAACTTAACTGCCTTACCCTGAACAGCGCATACAATACCATAGATTGCAAGTGCAAATAATGCGATTCTAATTACCCAGAAGACCAAACCTACAAGTGTACTTAAAATGGATCCAACAATTGCAATCTTATAAAGAGTTAATCCTAATATTAACCCAACGACAAACTCGACAACTGCTAATGCCAAATTTCCAATTAATAGAGTTAATCCCTGATTTGCATGAAACTTCGCAAACTTAGAATCCTTTGCTGCAAAAATCGGAATTAATACTAATATTCCAAGGTAAGAAACTAATGCAAGTACCTTGTTACTGCTAATATCCTGTGCATCAAACTCTGCTGTAATGTTTTCAAACTTTAACTTATCTCCCATTTAATTATCCTCCTTAGTTTTCATTTTAAAAACAAATATATTATACCTTACAATATCATTGTTGTAAACATGTTTAATGAGACATTAATTTATATTATTTATATATTTTTTATACATTTTCAACTGGTAAAGTGTAAAAATATACTCCGGCTTCTCCTCCCCATATAACCAGTATCTTAAATAATCATCCAACACTATCGCTATCAGACTTAGAAAAAACCAAAACACAGTAAACAACGGACATATCTGCCCTAAGAAATTGAAAGGCTGATAACTATAATCCCATATCCCCATGTCCAGCCAGATATTAAATATAATACCTGTATTCATTTCTAATGAAGTAATTATAACTGCAGATATCGCCATCTGAATCCACAAGGGCATATACTTTCTGTCGCCTTCATTTATCAGTCCGCAGAATATTACACACATTCCCCCCAGTATGAACATACTCCAATGGGAATAGCCTCTAAATAACATTTCAATCGCGTAATAGCCACCGCCGCCTACGGCAAAAAGCACCAGATACTTACTCAATGTTTTCATAATTTTACCCCTTTTTTCTTTAGTATCTGCACTTGGGATAAAACTATTAATAATTTATCAAACAATTAGAACTCCGGATTACAAGCTACCTAATATCAGGCAGTTTGCACCCCGGAGTTCATAACAATTATCTGTTATTAATATTATTCTGAATCTTGTGTTTCGCTTACGCAGGATTTATCTGCCTGCTCACCATATTCTTTTTCATAATCTTTCATCATATCCAGTTTACGATTTCTCTTTAGTCCATGGTTCACAAGCTGCTTAATAACATCATATATAACCGCAAACAGCGGAACTGCTATTACCATTCCAATAAAGCCGAATAATCCTCCGAAAAACATTACCGAGAACAGCACCCAGAAACTATTAATACCCGTGGCATCTCCCAATATCTTCGGTCCTAAAATATTTCCATCAAAGAACTGAAGAACTAAAAGAATTATTGCCAAATAACAAGCCTTAACAGGGTCGAGAATAAATATCAGCATCACACACGGTATCGCACCGAAAATAGGGCCAAAAAACGGTACAACATTGGTAATACCGATAATCACTGAAATAAGCAGAGGATATGGTATCCCTACTATCTTAATTATAATATAGCACAACACACCTATAATAAATGAATCAATAAGTTTGCCGTTAATAAATCCTCCAAACATCTTGTCAGTAAGTTTAAGCTCAGCTGCAATCTTATCCGCCCAACGCTCATTAAAAATACTATAAAGTATAAGCTTCATCTGTGCCAAAAATTTTCTTCTGTTATATAAAAGATATACCGAAACAATTATACCTATAACAATATCCCAGACTATATTGAAAACACTGACAACTCCAGTTGATACCCCCGCCACTGCAGTCTGGACACTTGGCACAAATTCGCTTTGTATCCATTTGTAAGCTGCATTATATATTTTTTGATAAGCATCCTCAATCATTGCCGAATCTTCAACATATTTAGAAAGAAACTTCTCTAAAAACTCAACTGACTTATTAAAATACTGAGGCAGAATATCAATCAAACCATTAATCGTATCCCAAATCTGAGGCACAATCATCACTATAAGTACATAAATAATTAAAAATGCTGATAAAAGACTTAAAACAATGCCTGTCCAAAGGGCTATCTTATCGCAATACACCGGTTTAAGTTTTGTCTGCTTGGCAAGTAACTTCTTAACAGCCCTTTCTATCAAATTACACACCGGTCTTAACAAATAGGCAATAATTGCACCATATATAAAAGGCATAAGAATGTTCATAAAGGAATCCCAGACCTTGGCAACCTCATCAAATCTAAAAATAATAAAGAAAACAAAAATCGCAATAATAATAGCCATTGCAAAGGCAAATGCAATACCTACATACTTTTTAACTCTGTCTTTAAACATATTCATACACCTCCAAAGTAAGAATAACATAGCAAATTATTTCTTTCAACTTTTAATGTAGTTGACAATCACAATTTTGTATTATAAAATAACATATGAACATTTATTCATATGTTATTACAAACTTTGTTTTTTTCTATTATACATACGCTATATTTGTTCATTTTAAGTTATTACATATTATGATGTTGGGGACAAAAGTTATTTTCCCCCATGATACCTACGGATTGCTACGCACTATGTGCTCTGGTATCATATTATATTTCTATAGAAGGAGTTCCTATGATTACAAAAGTATATTCCATTGAAAACCTTGACTGTGCCAACTGTGCAGCAAAGGTTGAAAGAAAAGCTTCTGCCATTGAAGGAGTTGCCGATTTATCAATAACCTTTTCTACAATGCAGCTCCGTGTCACCGCCGAAGACCCGGATGCACTTATGCCTGAGATTTTAGAGGCGGCACAAAAGATTGAGCCTGAAATAATCTTTACACCATACAGAAGATATTCATCTTCTAAACAAATATCTAACGACCACGATCACGAAGAACACTGTAACTGCGGTGAACACCATGAGCATCATCACGACGAACATTGTAACTGCGGCGAACACCATCATAATGAAGACATTAACAAACATAATCCGCAAGTTACTCATACTTCTTTAAATACGAAACACAAAAAAGATAACCACACAAGAGAAATTATTGAAATAATCATTGCCCTTGTTGCTTTTATTGCTGCTATCATTTTAGAAGACAAGTTTACCATTATATCTATCCTGTTATTTGTGGCTTCATATTTAATTTTAGGCTACAATGTATTGCTTAAGGCATTTAAAAACATAATAAGAGGTCAGGTTTTTGATGAAAACTTTTTAATGAGTATTGCCACAATTGGAGCATTTATTATTCAGAATTATGCCGAAGGTGTCGGAGTAATGCTCTTCTATCGAATCGGCGATCTCTTTGAAGATATTGCGGTTGCAAGAAGCCGCAACCAGATAATTGATGCTATTGATATGCGTCCTGAAACTGTAAACCTTGTTGCCGGTAATGATACCAGGACAATTCCTGCCGAAGATGCACGAAAAGGTGATATTCTTCTGGTTCGCCCGGGTGACAGAATTCCTCTTGACGGAGTTATAACAGATGGCGAAACCAGAATAGATACCTCTCCTGTAACAGGAGAGCCTATACCGGTAAAAGCCGGTGTTGGAAGCAGTGTGACTTCCGGATGCATCAATGCTTCCTGTGTAATTAAGATAAGAGTTGAAAATGAACTCGAAGAATCCATGGTTACCAAGATTCTTAACTCAGTTGAAAATGCAGCAGCCAGCAAGCCTAAGATTGACCGCTTTATCACCAAATTTGCTCGTATTTACACTCCTATTGTAGTTGTCATTGCGTTACTTACAGCCATTATTCCTTCAATAGTTACCGGAGACTGGAACAAATGGATTTACACTGCATTATCCTTCCTTGTAATCAGCTGCCCTTGCGCACTGGTACTTAGTGTTCCGTTGGCCTTTTTCTCAGGCATCGGAGCAGGCTCAAAGCGAGGCATTCTTTTTAAGGGCGGGCTCTCCCTTGAAGCCCTTGCCAAAGTAAACTCCGTCGTTATGGACAAGACCGGTACTATAACTAAGGGTGATTTTTCGGTGCAGAATGTTGTGTCAGCCTCCGAATACAGCACCGATGAACTTCTCTCTTTTGCTGCCTCCTGTGAGCTAAACTCCACACACCCAATTGGTGTCAGCATAGTTGAAGCAGTAAAAAATAAAAATATCGCTATCGCTTCTCCTGACTCTGTAGAAGAAATCTCCGGTCACGGAATAATAGCGAAAGTAAATGGTCATACAGTTCTTTGCGGAAATATGAAGCTTATGAATAAGTTCAATATCTCTACAAAAGATTATTCAAACAATAGCTTTGGCTCAGAAGTGCTTATAGCAATTGACGGAAAATACGCCGGCCAAATCGTTATATCCGACACCATCAAGCCTGAGGCTGCTTCTGCAATAAAGAGAATAAAAAATTACGGCATCTCTACTGCAATGCTTACCGGAGACAGTTTAGAAAGTGCCCGTAATATAGCCGGAATTACCGGCATCAATGAAATCCACGCAAAGCTTCTTCCTGAAGATAAGCTTACAAAATTGCAGGAAATACGCCAGAAAAATGGTGCTGTAATGTTCGTTGGAGATGGTATCAACGACGCCCCGGTTCTTGCCGGAGCAGATGTGGGAGCCGCCATGGGAAGCGGTGCTGACGCTGCCATAGAAGCTGCAGATGTGGTATTTATGAAATCGGACGTAGAGGCAATCCCTACCTCTATTGCCATTGCAAAATCCACATCCCTAATAAGCAAAGAAAACGTAATCTTCGCTCTGGCTGTAAAAGGCATATTTATGATTTTAGGCATCATGGGATTTGCGTCCATGTGGGGAGCGGTATTTGCCGATACGGGCGTTGCGATGATTTGTATACTTAATTCGATTAGGGCGTTATATAAAAAATACTAAAATAATATTACAAAGGTGTCTGTTACATAATTATAATAACAGACACCTTTGTACATGATCTATTCGCAAAAGGGTAAATATATAAAATATCGCCACAACATAAACTAATATTACTTATACTCCTTCACCATCTGGTCATAAGCAAACCACTTAAATCCCAGCTTCTCGTAAAGCTTTACAACTCTGGTATTCTCTTCTTCTACTTCAAGGCGGATTCTTTTTACCTCGCTACCCATATTATTCTCAAGGTATTCAAAAAACTCTGTTCCAAGGCCCTTTGAACGGTACTCCGGTCTTATATAAAGCTCCTCAAGCCAGATAACAAGACCTCCGGCTTCCTGAGAAAATGTCTTTGCCAAAAGTGCAAAGCCGGCCACCTTTTCTTCATGCTCAATAAAATAACATTCTGCATAGACGTCTGAACGCATAAGTTCATCAAAGGTAATCTCGATATTCTTAGTATCAACAACGTCCAATGTCACACCTGCACGATAAAACTCCTTGGCAAGAGTAATATAAGTCTCCCTGTCTTCTTTGGTAATCTTTCTTATCATAGACTTCTGCTCTCCTCTCAACATATCACAAAAACACTATCCACTATATACTTTATAAGGCACCTTTCATATCTTTAAATAAAGCAATATATTTTTATATTATATATAATGTTCGCCTTCATTTTATAAAACTTAAGTCCCTCATAAAATGAAGGACTTAAAAAACATTTAATTATAAATTTCAAATTAGAATGTAAACTTATCTGCAAAATAAGCCTTAAGCTCAGAAATCGGAATACGAACCTGCTCCATAGTATCTCTGTCACGTACTGTTACAGCACCGTCTGTCTCTGACTCAAAGTCATAAGTAATACAGAATGGAGTACCAATCTCGTCCTGTCTTCTGTAACGCTTACCGATATTACCTCTGTCATCATACTCGCAGTTGTAGTACTTTGAAAGCTCTTCGTAAATCTTCTCAGCACCCTCATTAAGCTTCTTTGAAAGAGGAAGCACACCAATCTTAACCGGTGCAAGTACAGGATGGAAATGAAGCACTGTACGCATATCAGGATTCTCTTCTGTACCAATGTTCTCTTCGTCATAAGCACTGCAAAGGAATGCAAGAGTTACACGGTCTGCACCAAGTGATGGCTCAACAACGTAAGGAACGTATCTTTCCTTCTTCTCATCATCAAAGTATGACATATCCTCACCGGATGTAATCTGGTGCTGTGTAAGGTCGTAATCTGTTCTGTCAGCAATACCCCAAAGCTCGCCCCAGCCAAATGGGAATAAGAACTCGATGTCTGTTGTTCCCTTTGAATAGAAGCAAAGCTCCTCTGGTGAATGGTCTCTTGCTCTCATCTCATCATCTTTCATGCCGAGAGACTTAAGCCAGTCAATACAGAAACCTCTCCAGTATGTAAACCAGTCAAGGTCTGTTCCAGGCTCGCAGAAGAACTCAAGCTCCATCTGCTCAAACTCTCTTGTTCTGAAAGTAAAGTTACCCGGTGTAATCTCATTTCTAAAGGACTTACCAATCTGACCGATACCAAACGGGATCTTCTTTCTTGAAGTTCTCTGAACGTTCTTAAAGTTTACGAATATACCCTGTGCTGTCTCAGGTCTTAAATATACAGTGTTCTTAGCATCCTCAGTAACACCCTGGAATGTCTTGAACATAAGGTTGAACTGACGAATATCAGTGAAATCCTTCTTACCGCATGATGGGCATACAATATCATGCTCATCAACATACTTCTTCATCGCTTCCTGTGACCATGCGTCAACAGAGCCTTCGATTGTTATATTGTTCTCTGCAAGATAGTCTTCAATTAACTTATCTGCGCGGAAACGCTCCTTACATGCCTTACAGTCCATAAGAGGGTCACTGAAGCCTCCTAAATGTCCTGAAGCAACCCATGTCTGAGAATTCATAAGGATAGCACAGTCAACACCTACATTGTACTTGTTCTCCTGAACAAACTTCTGCCACCATGCCTTCTTTACGTTATTCTTTAACTCTACACCAAGGTTACCGTAATCCCAGGTATTAGCGAGACCACCATAAATCTCTGAACCCGGATATACAAAACCTCTGGATTTTGCTAATGCAACTATTTTCTCCATTGTCTTTTCCATCGTGAAAAAACCTCTCTTTCAAAGTTATCTGCTATCCGCAGTAATATTCTGATTATCAATTCGATATCTTTTTATAATGCATATATCTTTACTTATAAATGATATATGCATCTGCATCACTTATTGTAGCCGCTGTACGTTCATCATTTACCTCAACATTATCTGTAGTGTACTTAATGATACCCTGAACATACACTGTGCCGGTTCCTGTAACCTTAACAACATGATACTTATTCTTCTTCATCACCTTATCTGTTGCAATATAAGAACCATCTATTCTGTAAAGTCCGACATCTATAGAATCACCATTTGTCTTCATATCTTTAACAGTAGTAGTCTCAACAGAAGTTAATACATTGTTATATTCGTATAAATTGTTAATCTCATAATAATCATTGTAATTCTTACATGATAATATAAGCACAGCATTGCTTCCCAATGCGTAGCAGTCCTTAATAACTACAGGAAGCTCAACAGCTTCTGAACCTGTTTCGCTTTCATCCTGCTCATAAGCCTCGGCAATACCGATTTTAGATTCATTATACTCTGCTACCTGCTCTTCAACAAATGTCTTAAGCTCATCTATATCGTAATATGACTCACTAAAATCTTCTACTGTAGCACAAAGCAGATTACCATCATCACATACATAAACAGCTGATAAATCAGGTGTAAATGCAATCTCCTTATTCTTAGCTCCGCAGCCTGCCAATGAAAGCATCACTGACAGCACCAGCACTAATGACATAATTATCTTTATATGCCTTTTCATAATATTCCTCCTGACACAAAACTATAATGATTGTACTATGTTTCATTCTAAATATCAATAATCATTTTTGTTTATTATTACATACAGAAACTATACAATCTCATCCTCTGAATCCAGATTAAAATTATTAAAAAATATTCTTCTGTTGCTTTTCATAGTGTTCACATCCTGACACATAAAATCACAACAAAAATCATAAAACGGTTTGTTTGTTCCTACATCCATACGTTTTTGGAATTTCAAAGTTACATCATAATAATTGACAAGGGTACCATCCTCGGAAAGGTCTGCCGCAAATAAAAATGCATACTCACAGCCTACCAGTTTCTGCACTTCAAAAAAC
This sequence comes from Lachnospiraceae bacterium, assembly GCA_045603305.1. Lineage (GTDB taxonomy): Bacteria > Bacillota > Clostridia > Lachnospirales > Lachnospiraceae > JAFRXK01. Next base: position 17,639 of record JAZULV010000008.1, read on the forward strand.
TTAGGCGCAATAAATCTCCAGAATAACACCTCACCCATAGTATGTCCAAGATTATACTCTTTCCACTTATCCTTCATCCTGTCATTAACACAAAAATGAACTAATTCAATCCCCGGATATGTACTAAGCACTCGTGAAATCTTCTCGTTGCTTTCTTTCTCCTTGTCTCCGTCAAGCAGATTCAAAAATCTGTTCTTTCCTTCCGCCTTCTGCAAAAGCTTTTCAAAATCCTGATAAGAGATTCTGTCATCCACCTGATACTTCTTTAATATTTTGTGGGCTTCTTCAACATCACCACTGCCTTCATTGGCATTTTTAATAGCCTGAAGCAGGGTAATCAGTCGCTGCAGATCCTTCTCTACTTCATTCTCATCATGGAGAGGCTCAAACAGTACTCCGCACTTCAGCGAAAAAAACATAAATACATCATTCTCCTGATTCTTTATAACATAATATGCCGTCTTTCCGCTTAAATCTTCTGAAAGTCCATTTTCTCTAAAATACTTAACGAGAGATTCTCCCCTCTTACTTACAAATGAACTCATCAAAGCCACATTAGTAGCATTAAAGGATAATCTCTCGCATATAAAACTGTCTAATATCTCTTCCTGTTCTTTAGTTATCTTCACGCCTTATATACCTCTAAATCAAGCCGTACTGTGCTAACACCGATCGTCTTTCTCTTATTCTGTCAGCATCCTTCGCAATATCTTCAAGTTTCATTGCATTGTCACTGCTTTTATCTCCTGAAATATCTAATCTTGAATTCTTCCATGAAAGCTCTCCATGAGTCAGGCGGCTTAAGCTCCAGGAATCCTTAGCTGCGTACTCTCCAAACACCTTATCCATGACAGGCTTTATCCTTGAAACAACATCTTCAGGAACCACCTCATAGAATGTATCCTCTTTATATGCACCTCGTATCTCTTTTAAGACCGGTCCAAACTTCCAACCGTAAAACACAGCGTCAAAAAGAGGTTCCTTTGTCTGTATCAATGATTCTCTCTGAGCAAAGTATAAAAGCTTATGAAGCTTCATCTCGTCAATAACAGTACCATACTCGCTACTATATCTGTTACATACATAAGAAGCAACATCCATTAAATCTTCCATAAATAAACCTCCTTTTAATTATTAATATACCTTGGGATAATATTATAACACAAAACGAAAAAAAAATCAAAAAATTATTCATAATTCTTTGGTGCGAACAAATACACATTATCACTCAGTATTATT
>JAZULV010000009.1:0-27251 GCA_045603305.1 Lachnospiraceae bacterium
CTTTGTCAACAAAGGAATATACTAATTCAACTCATTCCACACATCCACATAATCCTGCAATCCACCCGGACGCATTGCCATGCTTACATAACTTGCTGGCTCTTTCCTTGCAAGTCTGGCAAGAATTCCTGCATCCTCCGGCTCATCAAATACAACCTGCTCCTCTGCCTTATCACAGTCAATCACAAGTTGCTTGCCCTCCATATCTGTCATAACAACCGCATTCCTGCTGCCGTCATACTGATACACCGTATAGTTTAATGCCATGTGCTCACCTCTCTAAACCATCCCAAAATGCTCCAACGCATCCTTTATTGCCTTTTCCTTCTCCACCGGACATTGAGGCTGTCTGCTATCCTCTGACTTCGGCAGGTTATAATTCTCCCCCACCTCTATTCCACATTTCCTTTTTACCTGTGAAATATACAGGTTAGAAACCTTCAACCCATGCTCCTTTAAGACATAATCCTTAATCTCCGCATAAGTTGCCTTACTCTGCTCTGCATAAGTTCGACCACGAAAATCATAGATTTTCTGTCTTACTTATCTGCCTAAGTCAAATCAAGCTCATCTAACTCTATCTCAACCTCAATTACATCATCCGGTTTTTGTTGGGACAAGAGAACTACCGTCTCCACATGCACCGTCATCGGGAACATATCCACCGGCTGCACCTCTTTTAGCTCGTAACCCTTGCTGCAAAGATACTTCAAATCTCTTGCCAGCGTTGCTGAATCACAGGACACATACACTATCCTCTCAGGAGCCATGGAAGCCATTACCTCTAACAGACTTTTCTCACAGCCCTTTCTCGGAGGGTCAACTACTATTACATCTGCTTTCAACTCGCCGTTACTTTCTTTGTACTTCTGGGGAAGTATCTCCTCCGACTTTCCTACAAAGAAATCTGCATTTGTTATGTTATTTATCTTTGCATTCTCATTGGCATTCTCTATTGCCGCAGGTATTATCTCTACACCATACACACTCTTTGCCTGTCTTGCGAGAAAAAGTGTTATTGTTCCTGTTCCGCAATACAAATCCCACACATTCTCCCTGCCCGTTAGTGCAGCATACTCTAAAGCCTTTGAATAAAGCTTCTCTGTTTGTATTGGATTTACCTGAAAGAATGAAAGGGGTGATATACGATAACGTATATCCTTAATATAGTCTTCTATATATCCCGGTCCGGATACATTTATTATCTTTTGTCCTAAGATGACATTGCCTTTTTCACGGTTAACATTTAACGAAACAGAAGTCATTCCTTCTATCGTGTTCAACTTTTTGGCAAGCTCCGGCAATCCCTTAAGACTTGTACCATTTATTACGATGCAGACCATTATCTCACCGGTGTGATAGCCCTTTCGTATCAGCACATGACGCACCAGTCCCTTGTGGCCTTCCTCATCATAAGGTTCAATATTATACTTCTCCATATGAGCTATTATCATCTTAAGTATCTTGGAATTAATCTTATCTCCAAGAAGACAGTCTTCGCACTCGATAATTGAATGAGTACGTCCCGCATAAAATCCGGCTGCTATTCTGCCGTCACGGCTTCTGCCTATAGGATACTGAGCCTTATTGCGATAACGAAGCGGTGTAAAGACGCCCTCACCATATTCACCCGAACAATTCTTATTACCTGCAAAATCACTTTCCTTCATACCTATAACAGGTCTTATAGGTACACTTTCAAAACCACCTATTCTCTTGAGGTGATTTAAAACTTTATTATACTTAAAATCCAGCTGGGCTTCATAGGTCAGTGACTGCAGCTGGCAGCCTCCACAAGGGCCGGCCACGCCGCAGGCAGGTGTACAACGATTAGGAGAAGGTGTAATTATTTTAAGCAGCTTACCGTAGCCGTAGTTTTTCTTCGCCTTAATTACCTTTCCTTCTATCTCGTCTCCAATTACTGTATCCTTAACAAAGAGGGTATAGCCATTAAACCTGCCTATACCCTCTCCGTTATCAGTCATATCTTCTATCTTTATCTGAAATATATCATTCTTATTCATAAAAGCCACCATAACTTATCTGTCACAGATAGCGGCGAAACCTATTTACGGCTTACCGCCTCACAAATGTCTTTCTATTTATTTTTCAGTTCTTCTGATATTAGAATCAAACAGTCTGTTGTAGCCTAACCACTGTGCCATAGGGTCGCTGTCATAAAGCAGCTCTGTCATAGTCTGGAGCTTCGCATCTGTGTTATCTGCGAGATTCAACGCCAGAGCCTCAATAATGGCCGGTTTCTTAGGAGAACCGTACTCATACTCCCCATGGTGGGCAAGTATACAGTGTTTAAGCTGGGAAGCCAGAGTTGGCGGGAAACCATTTATATCCCTGATGTGTGCCCCAACCATCTCTACTCCGATAATAATATGTCCAAGAAGCTGTCCGTCATCAGTATAATCATTCTCAGGGAATCCGGACAACTCGTTAATCTTACCCATGTCGTGGAACAAGGCTGCTGTAATTAACAAATCTCTATTAATGGCAGTGTAATAACTGCTCATATAGTTACAAATCTTCGCTACGCTTAAAGTATGCTCTAAAAGTCCGCCTACAAATCCATGATGAATAGACTTGGCTGCAGAATGACTGCAAAACTTATTAACAAACTCTTTGTCATCAACATAAAAGCTCTTTAACAGTTTGTTCAGATACTCATTCTTAACGCTGTCAATTATTGAAACCAGTTCAGAATACATCACCTTAACATCCTTTGATGATGTAGGAAGATAATCTGACGGTACATACTCTCCCTCTCCGGCTCTGCGAACACGCTTTACATTCAGCTGAAGTGCACCCTGAAAGCTCGTTACCTCTGCATCAATCTTGATATAATCCATAGACTCGAAATGGTCTATTCCTGCACTAAGATCCCACACCTTGGCATCAATAGTACCGGTCTTATCCTGAAGCATCAGTGAGTAATAAGTCTTACCCGCTTTGGTTTTCGCAACATTCTTAACTTTGCAGAGATAAATGTCTGAAATTCTCTCCCCTTCACGTATCTGTGCAATATACTTCATACAAATCCTCCATGTTTTTATTAACACCGATAGCGTTGAAACTCGGTTGCTCCGCTTCTGAAGAAGCTCCCGCACCCGTCCGTATTCGTAACTTCAAGCTAACGCTTTACGTTACTCATACTGTACATTCGCCAAACAGCCGCAATTCTTCGTGCTAACACGAGGATTGCGTCTGCGTAGCTCTAGTTTCACACTAACCTCCAAATTATCTCTAACATCTCGACGTACATAAATCCGTGCAAAATACACTCTGTCGTCGGTCTTACATATTATCTTGAACCAAGCACAAACTCAAATACTAACTCTGTATATTCTTCTGCACCGGTTCTCATAACAGTAATACTTACCTCATCACCAACACTACTTGTCTCTATTGCATTCTGAAGTGAGCGAAGGGTAAATACTTTATTTCCATCTACAGCAACTATAATATCTCCACTCATTATCCCTGCAGAGTATGCTGCCTCGTCAACAACCGTTTCGATTACATATATACCCTGAACCAAATTATGCTTCTTTGCCATGTCGGCAGTTATGCCTCTTCCGATTATTCCGAGATACGCAACACTCTCTCCGTTAGACAGTTTCTCAAGAACTCCCTTTAAATCCGAAATTCCGTAAGCCTTTGTAAACTCGCCTGAACAATCAGCGCCATAAAGTCCAAGTAATTCGCCTTCATGATTAACCACAAATCCATTGCCACCGGCATAGGTATGTACATCTGTAAGCAATCCCTTCTGCGACATATCCGCTACAAGCATATTGTCAATCATATATGAAATGTGACCATATAACACAGAACCGATATATCCTGACGGATTACCCGCTACTGCAATCGGATCGCCCTCTGATACAAGATAAGAATTACCAAGTTTCACAACACCAATATCCTCATATATCTCCGAAGATACATTCTCTGTTAATACGGAAATAACAGCAAGCTTAGTTGATAAATCATACCCTTTTACATATGCATCTGCATATGTCCCATCGCAAAACTCAACGACCATCATCGGTGTATTCTCCGAAAATTCGCATATTGCAGCTATAAGTATCTCTGTATCAGTTATATTCCATATCACTCCTGAACATACATCACTGTTTTCAACACTGTTATTAAACCAGTCCAGCGTCTCTTTTTTAGAAGATATGGTAACTACTGCCTTGTTCACTTTTGTCATACTGTCAGACAGTGATGCGTACATATCAGCATAATCATTTATATCCAGCTTAATATCTGTACCGTTTATTGAGTTTTTAACTGTGTCTTCCAGCTTCTCCACTGTCTCTGATTCTGTAGTAACCTCTGTTGTGATCTCTGTAGTAACTTCTGTTGTTATCTCGTCAGTATTATCTTCATCCCTTGGTATACTTAAATGTTCCTGTTCATTAACAGGCTTGTTATTCTCACTTAAAGTATGACTTACCTTTGCAAAGACCAAACCTGATACAGCACCAAAAACCACGGCAAGAAGAATTGCAAACAATATCTTTGACACAGCACCCCAAAAAACTTCCTTCTTGCTGCGCCTGTTCACCACAACTCTCTCACGAATAAAAGAATCTCTGTTCTCATCATCTGAATTAGCCATATATTTCTCCCCATAGTCTATTTACATGTTACCAATATAATTATAGTTTAAAAGCTGATAACTGTAAATACCACAAATGATTATGATTTATACGTTAATTAGTATTCATCAATAATTAGCTATGTTTATTAATCACAAAGTATGGTATACTGATTTCAAGACAAGATAATTGACGTATTATTGTTAGGAGAATATTTATGAACGAAAAATCCTTACGGGTATTAGAATTTAATAAAATAATAGATGTTTTAGAAAGTTTTGCGGCTTCACCTTTAGCTAAAGAATATTGTAAAAAGCTCACCCCTTTTGACAATATCGATGATATAAACGAAGCACTTGACAATACCAGTGATGCTGTAAACCGCATTGTCCGCAAAGGTCCCTTATCCTTCGCAGGTATAAAGGACATCCGTCCTTCTCTGGCAAGACTTAAGGTAGGCTCGACTCTTGGCACAGGAGAACTGTTAAGGATTGCCCGCCTGCTGGAAACAGCATACAAAGTGAAAACATATGGTCAGAAGGAGAATCCTGAGGATTCTTCAGACTCTCTCGACGAAATGTTTGAGTTTATTGAGCCTATGGTGCTATTATGCAATGAAATCAAGAGATGTATTATTTCCGAAGAAGAGATTAATGATGAGGCAAGTCCGGGACTTTCAAAGGTGCGCCGCTCCATGCGTGCGGTTAATGACAAGGTTCATTCCCAGATGAACTCTATACTTAACTCGTCAAGAAGTTATCTTCAGGATGGTGTTATTACCATGAGAAACGGCCGCTACTGTCTGCCGGTCAAGGCAGAACATAAGAGCCAGATAAGCGGTATGGTTCACGACCAGTCCGCCAGCGGTTCCACTTTTTTTATCGAACCTCTTGCTGTAGTTAAGCTTAACAACGAGCTTCGTGAACTGGAGATTGCAGAACAAAAAGAAATCGAAGCAATACTCAGCAATCTGAGTAATCAGGCTGCCACCCACACCGACGCCCTTGAAGAAACTTTCTACATTCTTTCAAAATTAGACTTCATATTTGCTAAGGCAGCCCTCTCAAAGTATTATAAATGCAGTGCCCCTGTATTTAATACTAAGGGTTACATCAATATAAAAGACGGCAGACATCCTCTGCTTGATGCCAAGAAAGCAGTGCCAATTAACATTTACCTTGGTAAAGACTTTAATCTTTTGATTGTAACCGGTCCGAATACCGGCGGTAAGACTGTTTCCCTTAAAACAGTAGGACTTTTCACTCTTATGGGGCAGGCAGGACTTCATATTCCGGCTTTCGACGGTTCAGAGCTTGCAGTATTTACAGAAGTATTTGCCGATATCGGCGACGAACAGAGTATTGAACAGAGCTTAAGTACCTTCTCGTCACATATGACTAATATTGTATCAATACTCGAAAAGGCTGACAGCAATTCTCTGGTACTCTTTGATGAGCTTTGTGCCGGTACCGACCCGACGGAGGGTGCTGCTCTTGCCATGTCCATACTTACATTTTTGCACAATATGCAGGTAAGAACCATGGCAACAACCCATTACAGTGAATTGAAGGTATTTGCGCTTTCCACACCGGGAGTTGAGAATGCCAGCTGTGAATTCGATGTAGCATCACTTATGCCTACCTACAGACTGTTAATCGGCATACCGGGCCGAAGCAATGCCTTTGCCATTTCCAAGAAGCTGGGATTGCCGGACTTTATCATAGAAGACGCAAAACAGAATATCGGTCATCAGGACGCAGCATTTGAGGACCTGATTTCAGACTTGAACGACAGCAGGCAGAGGTTAGAAAAGGAACAGGCAGAAATCGCTGCCTACCGAAGCGAAATTGCTTCCCTAAAAGCAGAACTTTCAGCCAAGCATGATAAATTAGATGCAAGAAGAGAACGTATAATAAATGAAGCTAACGAAGAGGCCAGACGTATTCTTACCGAAGCCAAGGATGTTGCCGATAAAACTATCCGCAACATCAATAAATTGTCTGATGACAGCAACTTAAATCGTGCCCTTGAAGAAGAGCGTGGAAAACTCAGAAACCAAATTGATAAGGTCGATAAAAATAATCTGTCCCTTAAAAAGACATCTCCTAAAAAGCAGTTAAAAGCAGATTCTCTCCGCATAGGAGATAAAGTCAGGGTTATTTCCCTCAATCTAACGGGAACAGTAAGTACCCTGCCTAATGCCAAGGGCGACTTAGCTGTGCAGATGGGTATTCTTCGCTCCCAGGTTAACATAAATGACTTAGAGCTTGTGGATGAGCCATCCATCACCGGACCGAACGGTAATGTTACATCTCACAAAAAGCAAAAGCACAATACAAGCTCAATTAAGGCAGGTAAGTCTTACTCTATATCTCCGGAAATCAACCTTATAGGCATGACCACCGACGAGGCTATACCTGCCCTTGATAAATATTTAGATGATGCTTACCTTGCACACCTGCCGCAGGTAAGAGTTATCCACGGACGAGGTACCGGAGCTCTTAAGAACGCAGTACACAGAATGCTTAAGAAGATGTCACACGTAGAAGAATACCGCTTAGGCACCTTTGGTGAGGGTGATACCGGTGTAACAATTGTAGTCTTTAAAAAAATACAATAGGGGGTATAAACAATGATTTCAAAACAGAAGGTATTAATCGTAGATGATGATAATAATATTGCCGAGCTCATTTCTTTATATCTTATAAAAGAATGTTTCGAGACCGAGATAGTAAATGATGGCGAAGAAGCTATCAGAGTTTTCAATACTTTTAATCCTGACATAATACTTTTAGACCTTATGCTTCCGGGAATTGACGGATATCAGGTATGCAGGGAAATTCGAAAGAACTCTAATGTTCCGATTATCATGCTCTCCGCAAAGGGTGAGGTATTTGATAAAGTGTTAGGATTAGAGCTTGGAGCAGACGACTATATAATCAAACCTTTTGATTCCAAGGAACTGGTAGCAAGGGTAAAAGCAATATTAAGACGTACTACTACCACCACTACCGTTTCACCTGTTCCCGCTGATAAGAACCAGAATTGTATATCCTATAAGGATTTAGTAGTTAATCTTACCAATTACTCTGTGTTATACATGGGACGTAACATTGATATGCCTCCGAAGGAGCTGGAGCTGCTTTATTTCCTTGCTTCATCTCCAAACCATGTGTATACAAGAGAACAGCTCCTGGATAACATCTGGGGATATGAATATTTTGGAGATACCCGTACAGTAGATGTCCATATCAAACGTCTTCGTGAAAAAATCAAAGACCATGAGCAGTGGCGCATCTCAACCGTATGGGGTATCGGATATAAATTCGAGGTGATTTCATGAGAAAATCCATTATTGCCAAAATACTTTTAGGGTATGTTCTGTATGCGATAATTGGCATCATAATTATATTGATTCTTTCCTCAACTTTAACCGAAACACGTATAACTAAATACTTTGGTCTTAAGTTATACGATAATGTTGTAACCCTTGCCGAAGACTGTAAAAACGAATACCTGTCGCTGACTTCTGATTTATCAGATGCATCTGCGTATTTAGATTCAGTTTCAGCTTACATAAACACAAATATATGGCTGGTTAAAAAAGATGGTTCTATAATATATGACAGTTCTAACAAAATGACTGACCATAAACTTTCAGAATTTAATCCGGCGAGTATAAAAGGACCTTATACCACACACGCATTTACAGAAGATCTTCAGGAATCATATATAGCAGCAATACAACCACTAAACCTTAACTACAACATTGCAGGATATATAATATTACTCCAACCTATGAGCGATATTAACACAGCAAACAATAATATCACTTTATTATTTTTAATTCTCTTTGTTGTAATATTTGTTTCATCGCTATCAATACTTTTATTGCTGCAGGTTATTATAATTAATCCTCTTAAAAAAATTACAGAAGGCGCAAACAAATTCGCTTCCGGAGATTTAAAGCACAATATTGATATTAAAAGCCGGGATGAATTAGGATATCTTGCGGCTACGCTTAATTATATGTCAGATGAGCTTAATAACGCCGAAGAGTACCAGAAGAAATTTATTTCCAACGTCTCTCACGATTTCCGCTCACCGCTTACCTCGATAAAAGGATATTTAGAGGCAATGATAGATGGTACAATTCCTCAGGAACTTCATGAGAAATATATGAATCTGGTTATTACAGAAACCGAACGTCTTACCAAGCTTACTACAAGCACTTTGACACTTCAGTCTCTGAATGGCAAGGGAATGTATATGGATATGAGTGATTTCGATATCAATAAAGTTATCAAGAATACTGCTGCTGCTTTTGAAGGCGTATGCACTAAAAAGAGCATTACCTTTGACCTTCTGGTATCGTCTCCGAAACTATATGTACACGCTGACTTAAGCAAGATACAACAGGTTCTTTACAACCTTATTGATAATGCAATTAAGTTTTCAAATAATAATTCAGTTATTACAATTCACACCTTCGAAAAATATGACAAAGCATTTATCTCTGTAAAAGACCAGGGTATAGGTATTCCAAAAGAATCTCAAAGCAAAATTTTCAACAGATTCTACAAAGGAGATTCATCACGAGGAAAAGACAAGAAAGGAACAGGTCTTGGTCTTGCAATAGTAAAAGATATTATTACCGCTCATAAAGAAAATATTGATGTAATAAGCACCGAAGGAGTCGGTACAGAATTCGTGTTTTCACTAAACTTAAGTACTTCATCAGAATATAATAAATCTCATGACTAAGCGATTGTGATTATACAGAAGAAAATATATACACTTTAACCCCCCGATAAACCGGATTAATTTCTGTTTATCGGGGGTGTTTCGCATCTGTTATATATAATTTTCAATCACTTCGGATATGTTACTTCCCGGACAATTACTGTACATGGAAATACTGAACTGCTTCAACAACATCGTTTTCAATAATTACTGTAGCATAAAAACCGCCTAATGTCTCGAGGCAGTCTCTCATCTGATATATGTCACATCCGTATGTGCCATTTGAAGGAGCATTTGCATCAGGCATATAAATATTAGCATTTTCACTTATATCAAGCTGAACTGAATTCTCACTGTCATATTCAAACTTTACAGTACCGTCATCAGACGCTACTTCTGATGCAGGAGCTGCACTTACCTTAAGAACGGAAGTTTCTCCTTCTATGAGTTCTACCATAGAAATGTAATAAACTTTAAGTCCCATGACATCATACACATCTGCACTATTAGCAGGGCTATCTGTAACACTTTCTTCCGGCTCGTCAACCGCCTCTGTACTCTCATCAACAGCTGCCTCTGTGTTCTCATCAGCAACCGCTTCTGTATTCTCATCAACAACTGCATCAGTATTTTCAACATCAGCTGCACTCTCGTCTGATGGTGCATTCTTTGTTATTCTTATTGTAACATTAGGATCGCTTGCCTTTGTCAACAGATAATCTTCGTTATCAACGGCTACATTAAATGACTCATCCATGCTGCCGTCATTGTCACATATCATAGACAACAAACCGTAATAAATAGTTGATGTAGATGTAGTAAACATATATGATCCATAATATACATCTTCACCACTCTTAAAGTAAAACTGCTTAGAACCATTAAATGCGTATACATCTCCGTTATCAGCATACCAGAGCTTATACTCTCCGTCTTCTCCGCAAATCAGATTTGCAATATCATCGCCCTCTAAATCTTCATCATCTACATATTCATATGTACGATCAACAGTGACTGTAGTATTATCGTCGCCTTCACGTGTAATCTCACAGGCAGACATACTCATAACTAATACTGCCGCAATTAATAAAGCTAATATTCTTTTTGTATTTTTCATTATCCTAACCCTTTCCATACAAGTATGATATTTAAATTTTAACCCAGAATCGTTTATTATTCAACCACAGTTTTTATTCATTTATTTCCAGTCATAATTTCTGAGACTACCTTGAAGCTGCATATTTGAAAAGTCATTCTGGCGCAATGCCTCATACAATACTATCGCTACTGAATTCGACAAATTTAATGAACGTATATCGTCAAGCATAGGTATTCTTATGGCAGTCTCCTGATTCTCCACAAGTATGCTCTCCGGTATACCGGCACTCTCCTTGCCAAACATTATGTAACAATCCGGCTCAAAATTCACCTCTGTATATACATTGGGAGCCTTAGTTGTGGCCATATAAACTTTAGCTCCGGGATTCTTCCTAAGAAAGTCTGCATAATCATCATATACAGTTACGTCAAGCTTATCCCAGTAGTCAAGTCCGGCTCTTTTTAACTGCTTTTCATTTATCTGAAATCCCAGCGGTTCAATCAGATGAAGCCTCGTTCCTGTGGCAACACAGGTTCTGCCTATGTTACCTGTATTTGCAGGCATCTCCGGCTCTAAAAGCACAATGTTAAGCTTTAATTCCTTGTCCATCATAATGCTCCTATTTATTCTTTCGCATCTAATTTTGCAATAAAATGCTTAACTCTTTCAATCGCAACCTTTAAATTATCAAGAGAATATGCATATGAAATTCTTATAAAGCCTTCGCCGCATCTTCCGAAAGCAGTTCCCGGCACTACCGCAACCTTCTCTTCCTCAAGAAGTCTTAAAGCAAATTCGTCAGAGGTCATACCCAGACGCTTTATGTTAGGGAAGATATAGAATGCACCAAATGGCTCAAAGCATTCCAGATTCATCTCCTTCATACAGCTAAGCAAATATCTTCTTCTCTGGTTGTAAGCTTCTCTCATCATGTCTACGTCCTTCTGACCATTGCGCAGCGCTTCTACTGCCGCATACTGGCTTGTAGTCGGAGCACACATAATTGCATACTGGTGAAGCTTTATCATCTGCTCAATAATAAGCTCAGGACCTGCCGCATAGCCCAATCTCCAGCCTGTCATGGCAAAGGACTTTGAAAAACCGTTAATAACAATGGTTCTTTCGTACATACCCGGTAATGATGCTATGGACACATGGTCACCGTCATAACTTAATTCTGAATAAATCTCATCGGAAATTACAAACAAATCCTTCTCAATAATAACCTCTGCAATATCCTCTAAATCCTCTTTTGTCATAATAGAGCCGGTAGGATTGTTTGGGAACGGCATGATAAGAACCTTGGTCTTAGGAGTAATACATTCAAGAAGCTTCTCTTTTGTGAGCTTAAAGTTATCCTTCTCTTCAAGTTCAAGTATCACCGGTACACCATCAGCCATAATAGTACACGGAAGATATGATACGTAGCTAGGCTGTGGAATAATTACCTCATCTCCCGGATTAAGCATGGCTCTGAGGCCAATGTCAATAGCCTCGCTTCCACCTACAGTAATAATGATATTCTTATTCCACTTGTATGAAAGACCACATCTTCTCTGAAGGTAATTACAAATCTCTTCTCTAAGCTCCTTCAGACCGGCATTGGATGTATAAAAAGTCTTGCCCTTCTCCAATGAGTAAATACCCTCATCTCTTACATGCCATGGTGTATCAAAGTCCGGCTCGCCAACGCCAAGAGAAATAGCGTCAGGCATCTCGCTTACTATATCAAAAAACTTTCTGATTCCTGATGGTTCAAGGCCCATCACTTTATCTGATAACGGATTTCTCATGGTGTCACCAATATCCTTTCGTCAGTTTTCTTACTTGCAAGCACAGTTCCGTGGTCTTTATACTTCTTAAGCACAAAATGGGTTGCCGTACTTAACACAGAGTCCATAGTTGCTAACTTCTCGGATACGAACTGGGCAACATCCCTCATAGTAGGACACTCTAAAATAACAGTAAAATCAAAGCCTCCTGACATAAGATATATAGCCTTTACCTCGCTGTACTGGTAAATACGCTCTGCAATCTTGTCAAAGCCCATACCCTTCTGTGGTGTAACTCTTACTTCTATCATACCTACTACCTGTTCTTTGTCAGTCTTCTCCCAATTAATAAGGGTATGGTATCCACAGATAATATTCTCCTTCTCCATCTCATCAATAGCCTCGGCAACCTTGCAGGTATCTTCACCTAAAAGCTTAGCTAAATCTTCAATACTGATTCTCGAATTTTTCTCTATAATTTTTAAAATTTCTTCTCTCATTTTATTCCTCCATAAATTTATATATTTCATCAGGCTGAGGTCTGTTCACAAACCTCACACCATCTCCATTCAATATTATGCGGTCATTACTGTCGGTAATACTGCCGATAACTGCTGCCTCAACACCTGCCTCTGACAATGAATTAACTAACGCCCCTCCATTATCCGCAACAAGCATAACACAGCCTCCTGATGACAGCTGATAAGGATTAACATCATAGACTTCGCATATCTCGATAGTCTCCTGCTTTACCGGTATCTTTTTCAAATACACTGTAAGACCGATTCCATAATCCTCTGCCATTCTCCAAAGCTCAGCAAATATACCGCCTTCATCTACTAAATGCATGGCTGTCGCACCATGCTTAATGGCGACTGCGGCCTCAGGTACATTAGTAAGATACTCACTAAACTTAACTGCTCCGGATATAAAATCCTTCGGGAGTGTTTTTAAAAGCCTGTCTCTACAGTTATTTGCAGCGTATATAGTGCCTTTCAGCCCAATATATCCACACATAACTATATCCTGGCCGGCTCTTACAGCCATGTTATCATCGCTATTAAGTTTTTTGTGCCAGTCAGAATGTCTCATGCTTATTCCCTCAACGTTTATACTATAAATAAATTTTGTTATATATATTATCAAAATTTCTTATATAAGTCAAAGTTTATGTATTGTTTTTCGCTTAACTTAAAAAAATATTATAACAAACACAAGAGACTGCCGGCAGACAGTCCCTTGTAACCAATCTATCTAATTAATATCTTATGCAATCCGGTAATTTTATCAGCACCAATCGCACCTTAACCCTCTGCCGGTGCTGCCGGTCCTGTTCCTACAAGAAACTTCGCCGGAGATGACTTATAGTTATCTGTATGAAGATATATCTCTTCCACAAGCACACCATCATAATACACCTGCTTGTAAGCAACCGCTGTTATTGCAGGGTGTGCTTTCTGAATCTGTTTCTTTGTTCCGGTCGGTAAAGAAGGATCCGGTGTCTCAATAACCTCTGTAGGCAATTCTTCACTAAGCACCTCTGACCTGAATCTTAAAGTTCTTCTTGGATCTCTGTCTTCAATACCATATATATTAAAATGAACACTGCCGTTACTGTAAAATGCTTCAATATACACAGGACAGTCAAAATCATTAGTAAGCTTCAAATCCTTAGATCCGTAATCATTTACCGTGGCATCAAATGAAATGTCTGTATAACCTACAGTCATATGATGACAGTATCTCATAGAAACAGTAATCTCAGAATATAAAGCAGCATTATAAAGTGTAGTTGCAAGCTGGCATACACCGCCGCCAATCTCCTGAACATACTCACCGTTAAGATATGCAGTTGCCACATCATAACCGTTCTCAACAGTAAATGGTGCCAATGTCTCAAACACGGACCACTCTTCACCCGGAAGAATTACAGTTCCATCTATCTTGTCACATCCGACAAGAACATTCCTGCCCTTTCCGGTTGACATATCAGCTGAAAGCCTTGTATTAAAACCGCCTATATTATCTTCAATTTTCATCAAATCTTCTTTTTTATACTTCGGTTCCAACACAACAGTAGCTGCCTGAAGCTCCATAGCTTCATGATTCCAGCTGTCAAAGCTCTCCATAATCTTCTTAATAGTTGCGCCCTGATCAATCTGTATGCCTGTAGCACTATCTGTTACATTAAATGCTCCGCCGCGTCTTTTAATAGTTGCCTCGACCGGTAATATAGTATAACTATCAGCTGTAGCTGTAATAAATTCGGTAACTGTCTGCTCTGATATACCCAAAGACAATTCATATACTTTTGTATCTTTTGAACTATCGGTAACATCCTTATATCTCTTTATAAGTGTACCGGCACGGCCGATCATGGCACCCTGAGCTACACAGTCCTCAACATTATCACAATAAAAGCCTAGCGCTTCAAAATTAGTTTCGATGTTTCTGTCATCAACCTTTATCGTAACGCCCAGCTGACTCAGTCCTTCGACTTCTGAATTGACTGCAGCAATTGCCTCGTCTACCGTCATACCGCTGACATTAGTTGTCCCGACAATAACACCATTAGAAATAACTCTTGCCTTATCAACATCATTAACACTTACAAAAATCTGTTCCACTTCTTCGTTGCCAGAAGCATCTTCGGTTGTGTCGGTCTGCTCTGCCCCATCCTGTTCATCAACCGCTGCCTCTGAAGCAATCTGTTCTTCTGTATCTGCAGTAGCATATACACTCATATCTGAACCTAATACACTAAGTATCAGGAAAAATAACAATATCCGCTTAGCCATTCTCATCGAAACAACCTCTTTCTTCCCTTATCATCAAACCATACTCAATAAAATAAGTTTAGCATATACATACATTTTTTCAAGCATTGTTCATACTATTGTATTTTAAGTTTTTATTAACTGCTATGTAATATAGTTAACAAATTTACCAATAATATGTATCCTCTACAGAATTAAACTCAAATACAACAAAAGTTCCACTTAAAAAGTCTATGACTAAGATAATAATGACAATACCATAGGTACAATCATGGCTATTACAAGAATTATTGCTATTATCGCAGCTGCTGTTCTCTTCATCTTATCTTTTTTCTTTAAATTATTCTTTGACATAAAAATCTCCCTCTAAACAATGTTTATTAAATTAGTTCTCCTTTGCCGACGGACAATACTCTCTTAAAAAGCATTCGCCGCACTTAGGACTTCTGGCAGTACAAATGGTTCTGCCCAGGGTTATAATCTGCATATTGTATCTTATCCAGTTCTCCTTCGGAAGCACCTTCATAAGTGCATACTCTATCTTCTCCGGCTCTTCCTCATCGGTAAAGCCAAGCTTTCTTGATATTCGCTTTACATGGGTATCTACAACAATACTCGGTTCATTGTAAATGTTGCCTCGTATTACATTGGCAGTCTTTCTGCCAACCCCGGCAAGCGAAACCAAGTCTTCTATATCTGACGGAACCTCACCGCCATACACTTCAATAAGTCTGGCTGCACATGCCTTAATATTCCTTGCCTTTGCATGATAAAAGCCTATGGAGTGAATCGCTTCCTCCAGTTCTTTGATATCAGCGTCCGCAAACTTCTGAAGGGTATCGTACTTCTTAAATAAATCCGCAGTAACTATATTAACCCTTGCGTCCGTACACTGGGCACTTAGTATGACCGCAATAAGAAGCTGCCATGCATTCTCATGGTTCAGATAACAAATCTGCTCTATACCATACTCTTCGTCTAATAAATTTAAAATCTTCATCACACGATTATCCGACATAACAACCTCCTTACTTTAAGCTCACCGGCCTGCTTTATATATGTAACAGAGATATTTAAGTTCTCAAATATGCGCCCTCTTCTTTAGTCACATACACTTATTTAAGTATAACATAAATTCATAGAAATTTTAATACTATTATATTCTAGTTTATAATCATTTTAGCATTTGAAGTTAACGGATTTCGCTCATTATAATCAAATACTATATAATGTGTTCCTTTTTTATATTCACCACTCTTTACATACTCCATGACATCAAAACCAACCGTTTCAATATGAGTTTCATTGATTAATTTCCTGTGAGGAACACCTTCAAAACGATTACCGCAAATTTCTTTCAAACTATCGGCATACATATCCGAAATCACTTCTTTGTCCTGAAGATAATTATCTGCAAATGCCGGTCTTACCCTTGCATTTTCTCTTGCATAATAGTCACATATAAGAACAGTCTTAAGTTTGTCAAAATCTTCACCGGCATATTCCTTTATAAACTCCAGCAGAATTTCATACCTTATCTGCCTTGAATGTTTAACCTCAAAAGGATATTTGCTTTTATAAAATTTGGCCAGTGCCTCAAACATATCAAAACCACTGTCAAAATATCTTTCCAGACAGGCAATGGTAAATACAAACTGACCGCTGTTATAATATACTTCAACCATTTCTTCTACGCCTTTAAGCATAAGTATATCATCATAGGAAATCCACTTTGTATAAAGCACCTCATAGGGCGGTAACGTTGTATAAGAGATTTCATATTGCTCTGCATTTTCATACATAAAAGAGCCCTTAAGCACCTTTAGAAAGCCTAATTGCAGCTGCTCAGCCTTTAATTCATACACATCATTAAATGACTTCTTAAAAGTCTGGTAATCCTCATAAGGAAGCCCGGCAATCAAATCCACATGACAGTGAATGTTACCAAAGGATATAATCCTTCGTACATTTTCAGAAAGCACTTTAAAGTCCACATATCTGTGTATCTCTTTTAAAGTTTTCTCACATGTTGACTGAATGCCTATCTCCAGTTGCACAAGCCCCGGGCGGAACCTTGACAAAAGCTCCAGCTGCTCTTCATTAAGCAAATCTGCAGAAATCTCAAAGTGAAAATTAGTAATACCATTATCATTTTCAAGGATAAATCTCCAGATATCCAAAGTTCTGTCTTTGTTAGCATTAAAAGTCCTGTCAATAAACTTAACCTGAGGGACCTTCTTATCAAGAAAATATTTAATCTCTTCCTTAACCAGTGAAATATCCCTGAACCTTAATTTCTTGTCCACAGAAGACAGGCAGTAACTGCAATTAAAAGGACAGCCTCGACTGCTCTCATAATAAATAATTCTGTTAGTAAAGTCAGTTAAATCATCATACACAAAGGGCAGGCTGTTCATATTAAGCTCTGCTACGGGTAAATTTTCCTGAATTACATTTGTCTCATCACGATATACCAGACCATTAATATTCTTAAGCTCATGGTCTGCTGTTTTTACTGAATAAGCCCTCATAAGTGCCGCAAAGGTTCCCTCCCCTTCGCCAGCCATTATTCCTTTTACCTCAGGTAATTCTTCAAGTATCTTTCTACACTCAAATGACGCCTCCGGTCCGCCAAGCCAGATGGGCGTGTCCGGCATAATTTTAGCAATGTCTTTAATGAGCCTGCGCACAAAAGAAATATTCCAGATGTAACAGGAAAAAGCCAGTATGTCCGGCTTTCTTAAATATATGTCCTGAACCACCTTTTCAGAAAGATTATTTATAGTATATTCAGCAATTTCAATATCCACACCACTATCTTTGGCATACTTTTTCAGGCTGTAGACTGCAAGATTTGAATGTATGTATTTTGCATTAACTGCCACAAGCAGACACTTCATAGGTTACCTCCAAAAAAATTATCTAAACTTTAATTACTGCCCTACCGACACAGAACAGTATTCGAAACTAAATTCTATAGACCTAACGCTTACTAACCTGTAAAAGATTATAACAAAATTAATACAAGAAAACATCATTAAGATAAAAAATTAGGGAATACTTGAAATAGCCTTTCGCATATGCTATACTATGCCTAGGCAAAAAGCAGTAATTAGCCCATAAGGGTAAACGAAAACCCCACGAGGTCCCATCTCGTGGGGTTTTCTATTCCGTTTTGGAAAGGTGGCTTAAACCTTAGGCTGGTTGCCGATTACTTATTATTCCTGTCCAACCATTTGATGATGTAGTGGCAAACCACACCAGCCATAACAGAAATAACAAAAGCAGTAATTATATCTCCCATAAAGGTACACCCCCTTTCTTTGCCTTGTCTAGGGGCGGCAACGCTATAGTTTTAGTACAAAAATTATGTAGTAAAATCATTAGCAACAAAAAAGATACCTACTACAAATTGTAATAAATATCTCCTTTAACTGCCCAGAGCCGGAATCGAACCAGCGACACGAGGATTTTCAGTCCTCTGCTCTACCAACTGAGCTATCTGGGCATATCATCTTTTGTTCATTAATTTATTTTATATTCTACTTGTCGCATTGTCAAACTGTATTTTCCTAATAGTTATTCTTTACTTAGCAACATTTTTTATGTAGAATTAAGGTATTAAAACAAAAGAGGTACCAGAAATGTACGATATAATCATAAACCCTGCATCAAGGTCCGGACTTGGCATCAAGGTGTGGAACACCATTGAACCGGTATTAAAAGATAAACAGGTCGAATACAAAACCTACTTTACCGAAAAGCCCGGCGACGCTTCTTTATTTGCAAAGGAGATAACTTCTTCTGCCGAAGAACATAAAATCCTCGTCCTTGGCGGTGACGGTACTGTGAACGAGATTCTTCAGGGAATTGTTAATTTCGAGAATACAACTATTGGCTACATACCATCCGGCTCCAGCAATGATTTGGCAAGGGATTTAAAAATTAGTTCAAAGCCTTTAGAACGTATAGAGCAGATTTTAAGAGAAGAGACTGTTGTGCAAAAAGATGTAGGAGAGCTCACCTATAACTCCTATGAGACTGAGGATATGATGGTTTCTCCTGACACTTTCAAAACCACCAAGCGTTTTTCTGTCAGCGTCGGTATCGGTTTTGATGCGGCTGTATGTGCAGAGATTGCCGGCTCTAAGGCGAAGAAGGTTCTGAATAAAATCGGTCTTGGAAAGCTTATATACCTGATGATTGCATTAAAACAGATTGTTGTGGCAAAGCGCGAATGGTGCGAGCTTACGATTGACGATAACCCACCTGTAAAATACGAGCGTCAGCTGTTTACAACTGCTATGATTCACAGATATGAAGGCGGCGGATTTAAATTTTGTCCGAATGCCTCATACAATGACGGAGTCCTTGACCTGTGTGTAGCGGGCAATATACCACTTATTAAAGTTCCGATTATCCTGCCTACTGCCTTCTTCGGTAAGCACTTTTCCTTTAAAGACGTGCATGAGCTTCGCGGTAGAAATATACATATAAAAACTGCTGTACCACTCTGGGTACATACCGATGGTGAAGTTGAGGTGAAGGCTACCGATATAAGCATGTGCTGTAATAAGTATCAGGTGAAGTTTATACTATAAATCAGACCTGTTTAATTACAATTTACACAATAAATTTAACTCCACTAAAGCCTTTATTTCAGAAAAGATCTTAGTGGAGTTTTTATTTTATCATACTATATCAACAATTTAAGTAATCTACTTTTTCCACTCTGTAGCCCTGCTTGCAGACTCCATTTCTTCATCAGTCAAGCCCCACTGTGCAAAGAGACGAACTACACCATCGCTCCAAAGAGTAAAAAGATAGATATCTTCTTCGTTGCATTTATAAATCCTGCAACCATCCACACCTATATTGGTTGTAAAATCACCTCTGCCCTCTATAGGTTCATAATCCGGATAATACTCTGCTTCTCCTAAATAAGTATAATTCTTATTAAGCCAGTCCTCGTCGTAATCCCACCAAGGGTTTCCGCACTGCCAATATTCCTTACCATTATAAGTTACTGTAGGCGGACGTACACCATAGATGAAAGTGTTCCCTTCATCATCTGTATAATATGCCTCACCGGCTGCAACTTCTATAGAACTTGTTTCTTCCGCAGTTTCTTCTGTCTCTATCTCATTATCGATACTTGTTTCATTTTCTAAGGAAGCAATATTTTGCTCTTCATTACCAAGCGTTTCCTCCTCTTGCTTAGGACCTGCCTGACACGCACTGATAAATATAGAAATCATCACAGTAACCAAAAGACTTATCAAACCTCTTCTCATATGCCCTCCTCCAATCTTACTACGCAGCTTTATATTTACTTCTACTAAATAAACGTAAGCAATTAAATAATTACTACAAAAAGAAGCCACAAATCCACTTTCATGGACTTGTGACTTCTATAATTTATCATTCAATTTCTAATTACATATTAGCAGATTCTTGTTCCTTCCGGCACCATATCATCCACGAAGATAACCTTGCATCCGCAGGCATTATTTGTTCCGGCAAGGAGCATACCCTCACTTGTCACTCCGGTAAGACGTGCAGGCTGAAGGTTTGCAACTACAATAATCTTCTTACCGATAAGGTCTTCCGGCTTGTAGTACTTCTTAATGCTTGATACGATAACTCTCTCCTTAAGACCATCATTGAGAGTAATCTTGTAGCAGCTGTGAGACTTTCTAATCTCCTGACACTTTACAACCTTGCATACTCTTAAATCAAGCTTGCCAAAGTCATCAATAGTAATCTCGTCCTTAACAGGTTCTACCGGATCCGGCTCGCCGTACTCTATCTCAGGCTCCTTAACCTCTTCCTCTACTACAACCGGAGTTGCCTCTTCTTCTGTCATAGGTGTAGAGAAATCAAGAAGCTTTAAATATCTTTCCTTTTCGATTGCATATAAGAAGAGGTATAATCTTGGTCCCTTCTCCTTGTCAATCAAAAGCTTGTATACATTCTTAAAGAAGTTACCCTGAATCTTCTTTAACTCTTTATCATCACTGTATGTGAAAATTTCCTTAGGAATTGCGTAAAGCTCTGTGTTGAGGTCGTCTAATGTATAGCCATCCTTTGAGAGGTATTCAAATAATATCTGAACAGCCTTCTTGTCCTCATCAGAAAGCTCATTGTATACATCCCAGTTACGTCCGCTTCTAAGCTTATTTACATTCTCCGGTGAGCACTTCTCAAGCCAGAACTTCGCTCTGTCAAGTCTGTCAGCAAACTGCTCATACTTGTATGGAGTACCAATCTTCTCAAATACTGTCTCAAGCATATCAGAGTTGAAGTCAACCACTGAACCAAGCTGTACAAGCAAGCTCATAGGTACCGGCTCAAGCTTTCTGCCCTCAATCATACAGTTCTCCATGATAAGTCTCTGCTTCTCGTCGCACTCGCCTGAAACATAAGCATTATACTGCTTGTCAAACTCAAAATACTGTCTAAGAATAGCATCATCAAAACAGAAGTCAAAGGTTCTGTTTGGCTCAACCTTTGAGTACAGCCACAAGATAACCTCCGGCTGGTAAATGCTAAGAAGTGTAGCCGGTGTCATGTTAAGTCCTGATGAACCGGACATCTTACCTGTAGTACCCTTTATACCGATGAACTCATAGCCCTGGAATAACGGAGCCTCATAACCGAAAATCTTCTCTGAAATAACGCGGCTTGTCTGGTAGCTTCCTGTAGGAGCAGCGTGGTCTTTTCCACCCGGCTCGAAGTCTACGCCTTCATAAGCCCATCTCATAGGCCAGTCAATCTTCCATGCAAGCTTGCAGTTGAAATCCTTTGTGAAATCAAAGGTACCTGTATGTCCGCATGCACACTCGTATTCTGCAACAGTGCAGTCCTCTGAAAGACTTAAAATCTTTGTGGTATCACGCTTACAGCAAGGGCAGTAAATACCTACAGGATAATATGCCTCTCTCTCCTCATCAGTAGACTCCTGAGTACGGAAGCTTGCAAGAATATCAAAAATCTCTTTTCTCTTTTTCAAAGATGTGATCACATAGTCAACATACTTTCCTGAGCGGTTCATATCAGCCTGATAACGATAATCCATCTCGATACCAAAAGCCTTGATAGAAGACTCAAACTCATTCTCAAAATACTTTGCATAGTTAGGGAACTCATCACCAAATGGGTTCTTAACATCTACATAAGGATAACCGATATACTTCTCCATATCGCTGTCTACTGCAGCAACATTTACCGGAACCTTTCTCATTCTGTCGAATTCATCCCATGAAAATAAAAGCTTTGCTTTCTTTCCTGCTCTGTGCAATGCCTTAACCACAAAGTAACTTGTAGCAATATCTCTGAAGTTACCAATGTGAATAGAGCCTGAAGGACTGATACCCGCAGCACATACATACTCTTCCTTGTCCGGCTTTCTCTCAATAATTCTCTTCGCAATTTCGTCTGACCAATGCATACTAACACCTCTGTAAATAAAACTTGTTTGAGTAATTGTATTTCAATAGCACAAATACTTTTACATACATAACAACTACCCGTTAATACCACAATATTGTTATCTCAAAATATTAAAATCAGCATATTTTATCATACAAAACCTAGTTCTGTCAAATACTTAGACCTTTAATTTAAAGCTGATTTAACATATCTTATAAATTAAATCTGCAACTTTGTCAATTGAGCCCTTCCAACAACTAATATTCCGCATAAATCTCAACTATCTTCACAATAACCTCTACCATCTTCTCCATCTCTTCCACGCACACATACTCATACCTTCCGTGGCAGTTATGGTCACCGGTTCCAAGGTTAGGACACGGAAGCCCCATAAATGATAACCTTGCACCATCGGTACCACCACGTATTGGTGATATTAAAGGCTTCACACCACAGGCTTCATAGGCAGTCTTTGCATTTTCCACCAGATGCATGTGAGGCTCTATCATTTCTTTCATGTTATAGTAAGAATCCTTTATGACGGCCTCTGCAGTACCTTCCCCGTACTTTTCATTTATAAACTCTGTACATTTCTTAAAAAATGCTTTTCTCTGTTCAAACTTTTCCCTGTCATGGTCTCGGATAATATATTTCACCGTAACCTCATCTACGCCACCGCTTATACTGTCCGGGTGATAAAATCCTTCATACTTTTCAGTGGAAACCGGATTATCATGTACCGGAAGTAACTCCTGAAACTCCTGCGCCACAAGTATTGCATTTATCATAACATTCTTCGCAAAGCCGGGATGAATACTTCTTCCTCTGATTATAAGCTTCGCTCCCGCCGCATTAAAATTCTCATACTCCAGTTCTCCGGCAGTGCCGCCGTCTACTGTATACGCAAAATCTGCACCAAATGCCTTTACGTCAAAGAAGTCCACACCACGGCCTACTTCTTCATCTGGAGTGAAGGCAATGCATATCTTTCCATGCTTAAATTCCGGATGACTGACAACATACTCTGCCGTAGTCATTATCTCTGCAACGCCCGCCTTGTCGTCACCACCAAGCAGGGTACTGCCATCGGTTACAATGAGAGTCTTTCCTTTATAGTTCTTAAGCTCTGGTGACATTTCAGTCGTAAGCACATATCCATGGCCCAACTCTACATCTGCTCCATCATAATTTCTTACATAACGAGGCTTCACATCCTCTCCGGATACCTCCGGCGACGTATCTACATGGGCTATAAATCCAATTGAAGGCACTTCTCTGTCTATATTCGATGGAATAGAAGCGTAAACATACCCATACTCCACGTCCATTCTGACATCTATTATCCCCATGGACTTAAGCTCCTCTGCCAGTGCGTTAAGCAACACCTTCTGTTTCTCGGTGCTTGGGAAGCACTCTGCCTCTTCTGACCGGGTATCATATTTTACATACTCCATAAATCTTTCATTAACTGTTTTCATAAATTAATCATGTGCAAAGAACGTAAAAAACGTTCTCCACTTTTCCTTTCATCAAATATCTTATAATCACTTTTTAACAAAAATTATAACCATAAAGTACAAATTCTACAATATCTGTACCTCATTTATTAAACTGTGGCTTTATTATGCTCAAAATCTTCTGCATATGGATAATTTTTGTATCCAAAATCTCTTTATTTACTCTTAATTTTCTTGATTTTTAAACTATTTTTATCTATACTATATTTAGTTTTGATTTTTTATTATTAATTTATAAATAATCAAAATAATAATATTTATAGGAGAGATATACTATGGACAAATTTTTCAAAATTTCCGAACGTGGTTCCAATGTCCGTACAGAGATTATTGCAGGTCTTACAACATTCTTTGCAATGGCGTACATCGTAATCACAAACCCAAATCAGATTGTAAGTTTTAGTCAGGCTACTGACCCTGCACTTCAGCAGATTTGGAATGCAGTTTATGTAGCATCAATCATTGCTGCAGTAGTTGGTACATTACTTATGGCATTTTATGCTAAGATGCCTTTTGCACAGGCTTGTGGTATGGGCCTTAACTCATTCTTCTTCGTATGTTTCATCCTTCCGGCAATGATTTCCGGTGGTGATGTAATTGAAGGCTATCAGGCAGGTCTCGTAATTATCCTCGTATCCGGTATTATTTTCCTGATCCTTTCAGTTACTGGACTTCGTACTAAGATTGCACAGGCTCTTCCGGAATGTCTTAAGAAAGCAATCCCTGCAGGTATTGGTCTTTTCATCGCATTCATCGGTTTCCAGAATGTTGGCATTATCCAGACAAACCAGTACACATTAGTTCAGTTCGTTGATATTCACGGTGCTATTAACAGTGAAGCAGGTATCATTTCTGTTCTTCCTGCACTCCTTGCACTCCTTGGTCTTATCCTTATTGCAATACTTGAAAAGTTCAAGGTTAAGGGTTCTGTACTTATCAGTATTTTCGCTATTACAATATTATATTATATTTTACCTGGAACAGAGTTCGTATTTGACCTTAGTCAGGTTGCAAGCCAGGTAGGTCAGACATTTAAGGATTTTGCTGCTATCGGTATCACCGGTGTATTCAAGGGTGCTTCATGGCAGAATGCTTTCACAGGTCCTATGATTGGCGGCATTTTCTCAGCAATCCTTTTAGTTGTTACATTCTGTCTCGTTGATATGTTTGATACTATCGGTACTCTTTATGGTACAGCTTCTCAGGCAGACATGCTCGATGAAAATGGTGACCCTATTAACGTAAACAAGTGTATGACAAGTGACTCTATTGCTACAGTTGTTGGTGCTGTTTCAGGTACATCTACTTGTACAACCTTCGTAGAGTCTGCTGCAGGTGTAGGTGCCGGTGGTAGAACAGGTCTTACTAGCCTTGTTGTAGCAATTTGTTTTGCAATTTGTCTTTTCTTAAGCCCTGTTGCTTCACTTGTTCCTGCTTGTGCTACAGCTCCTGCACTTATTTATGTAGGTGTTCTCATGCTCAAGGGCTTCTCAAAGGTTGATATGAAGGATGTTAGAAGTGCAGTTCCTGCATTCCTCGCACTTGTAATGATGCCACTCACATACTCTATCTCAAATGGTATCGGTATCGGTGCTATCGCTTACGTTCTTATCACAGCTTGCACAGGTAACTACAAGAAGAAGGACATCCCGATTACAATAATCGCATTACTTTTCGTATTAAAGTTCATCTTCGTTACTATGTAATTGTTTTTGATAAACTTAATAAGCGTATTTATATTTCAGGTGCAGGTTATCCTGCACCTGATTTTGCTTTCATCTTAATTTTCCCATCTAATTTGCTCTTCCTGAACAAGTGGATACCTCGCCAGAAACACTCCCTCCAAATTCTCTCTATACATATCCACCGCTGTTATCTGATGGTTATAATAGGTGGTATAATAATAAATTCCCTTGTCTGCGTTACAACAGGAAGTATAAATTGTGACCTCGTACTTTCCGTCACCCACATCACAGCATCCTCTTTGCTGGTCAACTGCTCCCAAAATGTGAAAAAACTGACTTACACTTTCAGTCTCCGTATCCCCGGACACCGAATTCATTTTCACAAAGGAAGCTCTTACAAAACGGGACTGGGATGATAAATCCCCCGGAAGACCAAGTGCCCCCATACCTCTGCTATATGTGTGTAGCGCTAACTTATCAGAAAAATGGTTCTGCGGTGTTTTCGGAGACAAATGCATATAATTATTTAGCTGAAACATCTGCTCATCAAAAGGAGGATTATTGGTTAACACGCCCACCGGATTGTCGTAGATTCTGATTCCCTCTTTTACCGATTCTACAGTTATTGCTTCATTACGGTCAGCAATCAACCAATGTAGCTGTGCCAAAGGTAGTTCTTTACTAAAGGGAGTATTAATTAGGTTAATTTTCTCCAGTAAAACTCTTGCCTCTTTTACAGAAGCACACTGTCCAAGAACCCATGGGATAAATTCAAATTGTGCTACATTATCCTTCCCCTGAACATTCTCTTTGTAGTCTGCATTTCCCACAAAATTCAAGCCCGCCATAGCCAGCCCCTTTTCATTAACCGCATCATAATAAAGTGGATAATCCTCCACAACATATGCCATGCCAATTAGGGCATAATGATTTTTCATAGCACCCATATTTCTAAAATTAAATGGATAGTTGCGCGGAGTTATCGTAACCTCTTCATTATAAGAAAAATCATAATCTAATGTTCTGCCAAAATAAAAATCCTTTGTCTTATAAGTTGCCCCTGTACACATAAACCAGCCTCCGATTATTGAAATTGATATATCACACCTATACATCTTTCGTAATAAACTTAGTATTTTTAATTTTTGTCTAAACAAACATTAATTATTCAGCAATCAATGTATATCCATAAAAAACATCAGCAGGTGTGGAAAATCCACACCTGCTGTCTAAGCAAACTTTTAACATCTGCTGTTATTTTATTGTTTTAAATAATCTTAAATGATATCACCATTATCAAAAGGATCGCCGCAATCCGGACAGAATTTTGGAGGATTTGTACCCTTCTCAGGCTCCCATCCGCACTTGTCACACTTGTACTGAGGAACACCTGCAGGCTTGTTTGCGCCACAATCAGCACAGAACTTACCCTTATTTACTGCTCCGCATGTACACTTCCAGCCTTCTTCTACCGGCTTCTTTGCACCACACTCAGGACAGAAATTACCTGTAGCTGTAGCTCCGCATGCACACTTCCAGCCTGCCTGTGCCGGTGCTGCCTGCTGTGCCGGTGCCGCCTGCTGTGCCGGTGCTGCCTGCTGCTGCTGAACT
>JAZULV010000010.1:0-11883 GCA_045603305.1 Lachnospiraceae bacterium
CTTAAGAAATGTAGTTATTCCAGATAGTGTAACAACTATATGTGGAGAGGCGTTTGCACACTGTAGTAGTCTTGTAAGTATAGAAATTCCTCAAAATGTTACTCGTATAGATGATTGTATGTTTTTTGGTTGTAATAGTCTTACCAGTATAAAAATCTCGGAAGGTGTAACAAGTATTGGCGATTATGCAATTTATATGTGTAATAATCTTAATGATATATATTACACAGGTACCGAAGAACAGTGGAACAGAATAAGAATAGGAAGACATAATGAGTCTTTATTAAATGCAACTATACATTTTAATAGTTTTTTTATTGAGGCAGAATCCTACGATTCAATGAGCGGTGTAGCCATCAGAGGAACTAAGGAGCAGAACTCAGATGTTATCAGTAGCATCGATGCTGGTGATTACATGATTTATACCGTGGATATTCCTGAAACAGGTATTTATAGATTTGATGTAAGAGCAGCCAGAAGTGATTCAGGAACAAGCATATTAAATCTTATGGAGAATGACAGCATAATAGCAAGTTGTGGTATAACAAAGACCGGAGGCTGGTCAATCTTTAGTGAGTTTATAGGAAGTGAAGCAGAGCTTACAGCCGGGACACATACATTCAAAGTGTATGCAAAGGGAGGCAGATACAATCTCAACTGGTACAGAATGGTATACATTGGTGAAGCTACAGTAGCTGATAGCGTAATTCGTATTGAAGCAGAAAACTACGACTCAATGTCCGGAGTAGCACTCCGTGGCACTCAGGAAATGGGTTCAGATGTAATCAGCAGTGTAGATGTAGGCGATTACATGATTTATACCGTTGACATCACAAAGTCAGGCGTATACAGATTTGATGTGCGTGCAGCAAGAAGTGATGCAGGAACAAGCACATTAAATCTTATTGAAAATGACATTGTAATGGCAAGCTGTGGTATAAGTACAACCGGTTCATGGTCAACCTTTGGTGAGTTTGAAGGAACTGAGGTTTATCTTACAGCAGGAACACATACATTCAAAGTATATGCGAAGGGCGGCAGATATAACCTTAACTGGTATGACCTTGTATTAATATCTGGAGATGAACCTGTAACAGATGGAAGTATTCTTGTAGAAGCTGAAAGTTATGATTCAATGTCCGGTGTTGCAATTAGAGGAACACAGGAAATGGGTTCAGATGTAATCAGCAGTATTGATGCCGGAGACTACATGATTTACACAGTAGAAGTAACAGAGTCAGGTACATACAGATTCGATGCCCGTGCAGCAAGAAGTGATGCAGGTACAAGCATGTTAAATCTTATGGAAAATGACAGTGTAATCGCAAGCTGTGGCATAACCCAGAGTGGCAGCTGGTCAACCTTTAGTGATATGGAAGGAACTGAGGTTTATCTTACAGCAGGAACACATACATTTAAGGTATATGCAAAGGGCGGCAGATACAATCTTAACTGGTACAAGCTTACATGTATTGCGTTGGGTGAAGTTGCATAATTGAGCGGTAGCATAGCATTTGAATTCTAATTTCGGATAATGCATGCAGAATTTTAGAAAAGGTTGAAAAGAGAAGGGCTCGTGAAATCTCTTTCTAATGTGTGGTTATAATATATTTCTCATCTCCTCCGGCATCTCCTTCTCAAACCTCATCATTTCCTTCGTAATCGGATGCCTAAACTTAAGACTTGCCGAATGCAGTGCCTGCCTATCAATCACGCTATAATCCGGATTGTACACGAAATCCCCCGGAAGCGGATGACCGATATGTTTCATATGAACTCTTATCTGGTGGGTCCTGCCGGTTTCGAGGGTGATTCTAAGCAGGGAGTAACCATTTTTATAATCGAGTCTTTTATAATGAGTAACTGCGGCTTCGCCATGCTCGCTGTCGACACAGCGTTCTATGGTCGAGGTCTCTTTTCTTGCTATCGGAGCGGTGATGGTGCCGCTTTCAGGAGTAAGTCCGGTGGCGATGGCAAGGTATTCACGGTGAATTGTGTGCTCTCTTATCATATCCGAGAGGATACAGGCACTAAGAGGATTCTTTGCAACAACAAGCAGACCGGAGGTGTCACGGTCGAGGCGGTTTATTGCCCTGAATACAAAGGGGTCGCCGTTCTGTTCAAAAAGATAGGCGATACCATTGGCAAGGGTGTTACCGTAGTTGCCCTGGGAAGGGTGAACCGGCATATTTGCAGGCTTATTTATAACCATAATGTCTTCGTCATCATAGACAATCTCAAAGTCCAGTTTGGCAGGAGTGATTGCTTCGCTGGAGTCTTTAAGCGGCAGAATGATTTTAATAGTTTCGCATCCGGTAAGGATTCTTGTGGTGTACACATGGACTCCGTCTATGGTTATGCCGTCGGGAACCTGCCTGATGCCGCGGATCAGGTGCTGGGAATAGCCGAAGTCTTTCATAAATGCTTCTATAGTCATGCCGGCATGGGAGCTGTCGGTTGGATGTATTATATGAGTTCGTACCATTGGTGGTCTCCTTTGCAAAAAAAAAAAATTAAACGTTTTTGGTGAATAGTATTGATTTACTAAATGATATGGTATACAATATAAATAAATTATGTAAACGTTTAAGTAAAATCTTTTACTAAATAAAACTATTTTATCATGGTGGGAATAGCGAGTCAAGCTGTGGTGATTTAGAGTGTTATTTGGTAAGCAGGAAGTATCCTCTGTTGGAACTGATTTTTGCATATAGGGGGGTGCGGAGTGATTTTTTGAGGAAATATAGAGCGAATAAAACGTTTCCTTTTGGAGTTTGAAGGATTTTGCAGATAAGTTTACACTGGAAAAAAGAAGCATGGAGGAATTTGTATGAACAAATATAAGTTTTTAGACAGAGAGGGTACATTTAGCCTCGATAATCCGGAGCTGATTAGTTATCTCTATTTTCCTATTGCTAATGAATCGGGAGTTATGTCATGTGTGACACCTTCACTTAACGGTGACTCAAAGATGAGTCAGAATATGTTTATTCTTGAACCGGTAAGCAGTGAGAATCTTCATAATAATAAGTCATCGAGAAACTTTTGGGTTTACGAGAACGGTAAGGGTGCATGGTCTGCAACCGGAGTAAGCTCACCTCAGATGGCGAAGGTGTTTGGTGATGATAAAGAAGAGACTAGGGTTATTGCAGGTATTCTCTGGCACAAGATGGAGCGTACATCTAAGGTGGCAGGACTTTCATCAGAGATTATTTCCTATGTTCCTGTTACAGAGGATAAGGTCGAGCTTATGAAGGTTACCGTAACTAATATTTCAGGTGAGACTAAGACACTTACACCTACAGCGGCGGTTCCGTTATACGGACGTTCAGCAGACAATATTCGTGACCACCGCCACGTTACATCTCTTCTTCACAGAATAGAGACTGTTAAGTATGGTGTGACCATCAATCCTACGATGAACTTTGACGAGAGAGGACACCAGTTAAATGAAGCAGTTTACGGTGTGATGGGCTGTGCCGGAGATGGCAGTGCACCAAAGGGCTTCTTCCCGATTGTTGAAGATTATATCGGCGAGGGCGGTTCTTTTGAGATGCCTGAATCTGTAGTTAAGAACAGTCAGGACATGGTTGGTGCAGGCTACAGAGAAGATGGTTTTGAGACTGTAGGTGCATTAAGATTTGAGGATGTGACTTTGGCTGCCGGTGAGAGTGCTTCATATGTTGTAGCATTAGTTTACGGCAACGCTAAGGCAGAGATAGAAGAAACATTTGCAAAGTATGGCAGTGAGCAGGCTTTCGATGAAGGTTTAGAGGCGAATAAGGCTTACTGGGCTGAAAAGGTTAATGTATCTTATGAGACTGGTGATATTAATTTTGATATGTGGATGCGCTGGGTAAGCTTCCAGCCAATGCTTAGAAGGATTTACGGTTGTTCCTTCCTTCCTCACCATGATTATGGTAAGGGTGGCAGAGGATGGAGAGATTTGTGGCAGGACTGTCTTGCACTTCTCATTATGAATCCGGACGGCGTAAGAGGCATGCTTTATGATAACTTCGGTGGTGTAAGAATTGACGGAAGTAACGCTACTATCAT
Organism: Lachnospiraceae bacterium; assembly: GCA_045603305.1. Taxonomy (GTDB): domain Bacteria; phylum Bacillota; class Clostridia; order Lachnospirales; family Lachnospiraceae; genus JAFRXK01. The sequence goes on from JAZULV010000010.1 coordinate 4,057, forward strand.
CGGTACAAAGCAGGGCGAGTTTATTGCCGACAGAAATAATATTACAAGAGTGTGGATGGACCATGGTGCATGGCCATATCTTACCACAGAGCTTTATATAAATCAGAGCGGAGATTTGGAGTTTTTACTTGAAGAGACTACATATTTCAAGGATTTGCAGGCAGCCCGCGGCGAGAAGAAAGACTGGGAGTGGAACACAGAGCAGGGTAATCTCTTAAAGACCGAGAACGGTGAAGTGTACAAGGGTACAGTGCTTGAGCATATGCTTATACAGCATCTTACTGCTTTCTATGATGTAGGTGAGCACAACCACATCAGACTTCGCGGCGCTGACTGGAATGATGCTCTTGATATGGCGAAGGACAGAGGCGAGAGTGTTGCATTTACTGCTCTTTACTGCGGTAATTTAGACAACATGGCAGACCTTATTCTTGCCCTCGAAGAAAAGACAGGCAATTCTACAGTTAAGCTTGCAAAAGAGATGCAGATGCTTATTACTGCTGATAAGAAGATTTATGATGACATCGAAGCTAAGCAGAAGCTGGTTGAAGCATATTCTGATATTTGCTTACACACTATAAGTGGCGAGCAGATTGAAGTTTCTATAAAAGAACTTGCTGCAGATTTGAGAGGTAAGGCAGAGTGGATTAAGAACCACATCAGAGAGACCGAGTGGATATCTGACGGCAAGGACAATAACTGGTTCAATGGTTATTATGATAACAGTGGCAGACAGGTTGAAGGTGTTATTAATGGTGGTGTCAGAATGATGCTCACCGGACAGGTGTTTACTGTTATGACCGGTGTGGCAGATGATGAACAGGTTAAGTCTATTGCAAAGGCGGCAGATACTTACCTGTATGATGATAAGATTGGCGGCTACCGACTGAATACTAACTTTAACGAGGTTAAGGCTGACCTTGGAAGAATGTTTGGATTTGCTTACAGCACCAAGGAAAACGGAGCAGTATTTGCCCACATGGCGACCATGTATGCCAATGCAATGTATCGCAGAGGCTTTGTAAAGGAAGGCTTCAAGTCTATCAATACTCTTTATAAGCATTGTGACAATACTCCTGTCAGCAGAATTTATCCGGGAGTTCCGGAGTATATCAATGGTCGAGGCAGAGGTCTTTATCATTACCTTACAGGTTCAGCAAGCTGGATGCTTCTTACTGTGCTTACTGAGATGTTCGGTGTTAAGGGAAGCCTTGGCGATTTAAGCCTCACACCAAAGCTTCTTAAGGAACAGTTTGATGAAGCTGGTAAGGCTGCTATCAGTCTTGTATACGCAGGCAAGAAGGTTAAGGTTATTTATAATAATAAGTCAGCAAAGGAATACGGAGAGTATTCAATTGTTTCTGTAACAGTTGACGGAGTAAACTGTGAAGTTGCTGATAATAAGATAAAGAGAAGTGTAATTGAAAGCTGGGATAACGCACAGCATGTAATAGAAGTTACACTTGATTAATAATAAGTCTTGGAAAGATTTTAAGTTGGTTTCATAAATATGTGCTATGTCAGGCAGAATGGAGAGATAAGATGAATAACAGTTTAGTGGAAGTTTCAGAATATACGGACTTTGGATATGCACCGGTCATTTCCTATGAGGGGTGGAGGGTTGCTATTCTCAATTATATTGATGAGCTTGAGACTAAGAATATTAAGCGTATTCAGTATCATGATGAAACCGACGAGGTGTTTGTGTTACTGAGAGGTGAGATGATACTTTTTATCGGAGGCAATGACAAAGAGCCGGGAGATATTGAGGCAATTAATCTTGAACCATACAAGATGTACAATGTAAAAAGAGGTACATGGCATACCCACACATTGAGTCGTGATGCCATGTGCCTGATAGTAGAGAATTCAGACACTGAAGATGATGTTAACTCACCGAGAGTATATATGAATGATGAACAAAAGAAACAGATGGCGGAGCTTTTTGCATCAATTGTAAAAGACGAAGCCGCATATTATGGAAGATAATATTTGAAAGGCAGGTATTAAGATGTTTGATTCAAAAGGAAGATTTATTATGGAGGATTATGATTCAAAGTCAACCTTTGCAAGCTTCCTCCCGGGTATAAGTGGAAAGATGGGTATTCCGATTTGGAGCTTTTATGTAAACAGAGGCCAGGCTATCTGTAGCTTTGGTTCAGAGGATAAGGAACACTCTATTATGGAGTTCTATCCTGCACACCAGTCATATCAGCTTACTAAGACCCACGGTTTCAGAACATTTGTTAAGAGTAATGGAAAGTATTTTGAGCCATTCAGTGACATCGAGAACAAGAAGTCAATGTATATCGGCATGAACGAGCTGGCGATAGAGGAAAGCAATGCCCAGTCAGGAATTAAGACAGAGGTACTTTACTACACACTTCCTACAGAGGATGTGGGAGCATTGGTGCGTAAGGTCACATTTACTAATATTTCAGACAGCGAGCTTTCAGTAGATATCCTTGATGGTATGCCTGCTATTATTACTTACGGCACAAGCATGTCTTCTATTAAGGAGATGGGTCAGACATCAAAGGCATGGATGCAGGTTGAGGATGTTGAAAAGGCTATGCCATATTACAGAGTTCGTGTAAGTACTGCCGATACTGCAGTTGTTACTCAGGTGTTAGGAGGCAACTTCTACATCTGTGCTGATAAGGATGGCAACAAGCTTCCTGTAATAGTGGACCCGGATGTGGTATTTGAGCAGGATACTGCTATGCACAAGGCTTATGGTTTTAATAAAAAGACTCTTGAAGAGTTATTTGATACAAAGCAGGTTAAGCAGAACAAGCTTCCATGTGCTTTCTTTGGTAAGAGTCTTACATTGAAGCCTCACGAAAGTTATACAATTTACGGTGTAATCGGTCAGGTAGCAAAGAAAGAAATTCTTGAAAGCTTTGCCGCAAGATGTCTGGTTGCAGGCTATTTTGAGAAGAAGTATGAGGAAGCAATAGAACTTACAAAGGATTTATGCAAGGTTATCAGAACTAAGACTGCAGATCCTGTATTTGATGCTTATTGTGAGCAGACTTACCTTGATAATCTCCTACGTGGCGGTTTCCCGGTGGAACTTGGCGGAAAGATTTTCTACTTATACTCAAGAAAGCACGGAGATATTGAGAGAGATTACAACTTCTTCAGAATGCTTCCTGAGTTCTATTCCCAGGGAAATGCTAACTTCAGAGATGTTAACCAGAACAGAAGATGTGACACACTTTTCACACCTTACGTTAAGGATGTAAATGTTAAGATGTTCTACAACCTGATTCAGCTTGATGGCTGCAATCCACTGGCAGTTCAGATGACATCATACTATCTGACAGAGGAGAAGGCAGAAGAACTTAAAGCTTATGTTCCGTCAGAAAACTGGGAAGAGGTTAAGGCTGTGCTTACAGAGGCATTTACTCCGGGACAGCTCTTAGGTTACATTCATAACAATGATATTAAGATTACAATTGGTCTTGAGGAGTTCCTTGAGGAAGCAGTTTCTAAGGCAGAGAGCAGTGTAAATGCAGACTTTGGCGAGGGTTACTGGTCAGATCACTGGACATATAATCTTGATCTTGTAGAGACTTATCTTGCGGTTTATCCGGATGACGAGGAAAGACTTATCTATGGTGATAAGACATACACCTATTTTGAGTCAAAGGCAGCAGTGCTTCCTCGTTCTGAGAGATATGTTAATACTCCAAACGGAGTGCGCCAGTATCGTTCCGTTGATAAGACTCCTAAGAAGGATGTAGAGTTCAAGATTGCGAGAACCGGATATGGTAAGGGCGAGGAAGTTAAGTCAACCCTTATGGAGAAGCTGGTTTCTCTTACAATTAATAAATTTGCAACCCTTGATTCTCATGGTATGGGTATTGAGATGGAGGGTGGAAAGCCGGGTTGGTATGATGCTCTCAACGGTCTTCCTGGTATATTCGGTTCATCTATGTGCGAAAGCTACGAGCTTTGCCGTATGATGGAGTTTGTCGATATTATTAATGATAAGTATGGCAAGGATATTGCACTTCCATTTGAGATGTGTGATTACATGAGAGGTGTAAATGAAGCTCTTAAGAAATATAACGCCGGCGATATTAGTCAGTTTGATTTCTGGAATGAAGCAAACAATGTAAAGGAAAACTACCGTCAGGTGACAATGTACGGTGTAGATGGCCGCGAAGAGACAATTACTTCTGCAGAGCTTTCTGAGATTATCAAGAGCTGGATTGCTTACAGCAAGGCCGGTATTGATAAGGCGGTAGAGTACGGCAAGGGTATCTGCCCAACTTACTTCTCATACCGCTTGACAGAGTTTGATATGGACGGCGAGACTGTTATTCCTAAGAAGTTTGAGGCTGATATGATGCCACTCTTCCTTGAGGGTCCGGTTCGTTACCTTAAGCTCAAGCTTTCAGATGAAGATAAGGCTTCTATGTACGACAGAATTAAGGGCAGTACATTATATGACAACAAGCTTTCTATGTACAAGGTTGATGAATCCCTTGAAAAGGCTTCCTTCGAGGTTGGTCGTGCAAAGGCGTTTACTCCGGGCTGGCTTGAGAATGAATCAATTTGGCTTCACATGGAGTACAAGTATTTCCTTGAGACATTAAAGTCAGGACTTTATGAAGGTTACTTTGAGGATTTCAAGAAGGGCTGTGTTGCTTTCCTAGACCCTGAGGTTTACGGAAGAAGTCCGCTTGAGAACTCATCATTTATCGCAAGCAGTGCAAACCCGGATGATTCAATTCATGGCAAGGGCTTTGTTGCAAGACTTAGTGGTTCTACAGCAGAGTTTGTTCAGATGTGGTACATTATGATGTTTGGTAAGACACCATTTACTATGGAGAACGGCGAGCTTGCTCTTACACTTAATCCTGCAATTCCGGCTTATCTTATTGATGATAACAATTCAGTTACAGCTACACTTCTTGGCTCTACTAAGGTTGTATACAAGACTGATGCTAAGAAAGACATCATTCCTGGAAAGAGCGAGATTGTATCAATGAAGGTTAAGTTCACCGACGGAAGCGAAAGACACGTTGAGGGTGCTAAGCTTTACGGAGCAGATGCATTGGCGGTAAGAGACTTAAAGGCTGAGTCTATTGAGGTTGTAGTAAAATAGTAGTATGTTGTAACATCCGATTAGAGTACAAAGTACTTTAATCTGAAAAGCAGATATAATATAATTCCGGCAATATGTAAATAAATATTGCCGGAGCTTTTATAAAAAGTATGCAAAGAAGTTACCTGTCCAAAGGGTATACAGAGCAGGTGCAAGTTCTTTGTGTAGGAGGAGAAGATGAGAAAGATTAAAAAGATTGTTACTGATTATAGCAAGGATATATTACTCAAAGAGTATACATCAGAGGAACTTCCTGAGAAGTTCGCCTGCATGAATGTTATTAATGTATATCCTGATGTTACATATCAGACTATTGAAGGCTTTGGTGGTGCGTTTACTGAGGCTGCGGCTTACACAGTTTCATTGATGGACGAAAGTACACAGCAGGAGATTGCAGAGGCTTACTTTGGCAAGGATGGTATCGGTTATACTTTGTGCAGATGTCACATTAACAGCTGTGACTTTGCCCTTGGTAATTACGCTTATATTACTGATGAGAACGATAAGGAGCTTAAAACCTTTGATATTGCAAGAGATAAGCAGTACATTGTTCCTTTTATAAAGAGAGCCCAGGAGACAAGCGAAGATGAAATCAAGTTCCTTGCTTCACCTTGGAGTCCGCCGGCATTTATGAAGACCAATGGAGAGATGAACAATGGCGGCAAGCTTAAGGAAGAGTTCAGACAAATGTGGGCTGAGTATATGGCACGTTTCATAAAAGAATACGCTAAACTTGGCATTAATATAAAGAAGATTACTGTACAGAATGAGCCGGAGGCTACCCAGACCTGGGATTCCTGCCGCTATACTGCAAAGGAAGAGGCTGAATTTGTCCGCGATTACTTAGGACCGGTTCTTGAAAAAGAAGGACTTGGCGATGTGGAGATTTTTGTATGGGACCACAACAAGGAAATCGTATTTGAAAGAGCAAGAGACATCTTAAACGATAAAGAGGCTGCGAAGTATATTAGCGGAATAGGTTTCCACTGGTACACCGGTGACCATTTTGAAGGCGTTAAGATTGTGAGTGAGCAGTACCCGGACAAGAAGCTTTTATTTACTGAAGGCTGCGTTGAGTATAGCAGATTCATGGATTCAGGTGAAATTCAGAAGGCTGAGATGTATGCCCACGATATTATCGGTAATATCAACGCCGGAATGCAGGGATACATGGACTGGAACATGGTGCTTGATGAAAAGGGTGGTCCAAACCACGTAGGCAATTATTGTGCTGCACCGATTATGTGCGACACCAACACTAAGACCTACGAGAAGAGACTTTCCTACTATTATATAGGTCAGCTCAGTAAATACATCAAGCCGGGAGCAGTGAGAGTGGCTTCCACCAGATACTGTGATAAGGTGGATGTGTGTGCATTCAAGAATCCTAACGGAGAAAGAGTAGTAGTAATACTTAATAAGAGTGACAAGGATGTGGACATTTCCTTAAGAGAATATACATATTCAAAGGATTATGTGATTGAGGCACATTCAATGGTGACATTGGTGTATGATGGAGAATAAATAGTGTAAATATTAAGTCCCTCGGATTATAGTTAAGACTATAGTTCGGGGGATTTGAGTTTGTGCTGTGAAAGTTATGTGAACATTCGCCAAAATGTAGATAACATCAAAAATATTTGGTAAACTAACAATAGGAAACCTACATTTATTGATTTGGGAGGCTTAGTGTGAAACTAGAGCTGCGCAGACGCAATCCTCGTGCTTGCACGAAGAATTGCGGATATTTGGCGAATGTACAGTATGAGTAACGTAAAGCGTTAGCTTGAAGTTACGAATACGGACGGGTGCGGGAGCTTCTTCAGAAGCGGAGAAACCGAGTTTCATCACTATTGGTGTTAATTAAAACATGGAGGATTAGTATGGATAAGAATAAAATATTGGTAGTGGATGATGAAATCAGAATGAGAAAGCTTCTGAAGGATTTCCTTATAAAGAATGAGTTTGCAGTTTTAGAGGCCGGTGACGGTGAAGAAGCCCTGGAAGTGTTTTTTAATAATAAAGAGATTTCTTTAATTATACTTGATGTGATGATGCCAAAGATGGATGGTTACGAGGTGTTACAGACTATTAGAAAGTATTCTCAGGTTCCGATTATTATGCTTACTGCAAAGAGCGAGGAGAGGGACGAGCTTTTAGGGTTCAAGCTGGGCGTTGACGAATATATTACAAAGCCTTTCAGTCCGAAGATACTGGTAGCAAGGGTTGATGCGATACTTCGCAGAAGTCAGTCGAACCAGAGTGATATTGTCGAGCTGGGTGGCATTAAGATGGACAAGTCCGCCCATCAGGTGTTTGTGGATGATGAGCCGATAGAGTTAAGTTATAAGGAGTTTGAGCTGCTGGCGTATTTCCTTGACAACCGTGGCATTGCACTTTCAAGAGAGAAGATATTGAATAATGTCTGGAACTATGATTACTTTGGTGATGCCAGGACAATCGACACCCATGTGAAGAAGCTTAGAAGCAAGATGGGGGACAAGGGAGAGTATATAAAGACGATTTGGGGTATGGGGTATAAGTTTGAGGTGTAAAAGGAGTTTTTAAAGACCATATGGTCTTTAAAAAATGGATTTGGGTACTTGTATATTTTGTAAGGATTAAAAGTGTTACCTAAATATTATCAAGTATCTAGAATATAGTGCTTAAATTTTGATAAGATAGACGGATATACTTTTAAATGAATA
>JAZULV010000011.1:0-70123 GCA_045603305.1 Lachnospiraceae bacterium
CAAGAGCTGATGAAGAAGAATCTGAGGAAGAAAATGATGTAGCAGCAGCTTCAAAAACCGACGAGGATATACATATATCTGAAAGTAAAACAGTAAGAACTTCAAACAGGACAATTAATCTTGTCTGCCAGTGTGATTATGAATTTGAAAATGAATTATTCAAAAGCACCTATGAAAATATTAGTAAGGATGTACGGTATCCTTTAGATTGTACTTCAGAGCGTGATTATTATGTGCTTCTTACTAATTGGTGGAAGAAAAATGTATATGCAAATAAAGCTGCAAAAAAGGCAGAGTCAATAGTAAAAATACCAGGTTATGATTATATTAGCATGGTACGAGGACTGGTTTGCCTGCTTGCAGGAATCATTATTTGTGTTGTGATTCCGGTTGGGACCGGAGAGGATTCTGTTTTTAGTTATAGTATGACAGTGATTTGTATAAAAATCTTCATGGCTATTCTGGCAATCAGAGGTCTTTTGTATATTCTGCCATATACCCAGGAGAGTATTAAAATATTTGAATGGAGATGTGGAAAACGGTTTATGTTTGAGGATAGTTCAACAATCGAAGGCTCAGAATATTCACCTAAGAGTTCGTGGGATTTCGAGAGAAAAAATGTAGTAGTCTTAAATAGTGAAAGTATTGAGTTATATTATAAAACCGGTTTAAGATCGGTTAATTATAAATACTGTGTAAGTATTTTTGAAACTGAAAATTTATTTGTTATAATGATTCAGACCAATTGTATTGCGTCATTCCAGAAGCGCAATATGACATCAAGCCAGCAGACTTGTGTAAGAGAGTGGCTTTCACCTTATTATAAAAAAGAATAAAAATTTATTGGGAGAAGAAATATTATGGCGAATACGGATAGTGATAAGGTTTGTTTTGATGAACATATGCATGATGCCGAAAAGGGGATTAAGCTTAGTTGCGGTTGCCTTGAGAAGAATAAAAAAGAACTACATAATAGTATAATCAGGTACTGTATTGATGTGTTGGACATACCTCTGATCGAAGTGTCAAGAAGAGCTGAATTAAATAATAAAAGAACATTGATCAAAAGTGTTGCTTCAATGTTTAAAGTTGTATTTAAATCAAAAGACTATGATTATGAGCTGATGATAAAAGGTTTATTAAGCATCTTTACGGGAATAGGAATTTTGATAATATCATGCATCATTGGTGACGATATAAAAGCAAGAGTTGATAGATTTCGGCATACAGTAAGACATTCAAGACATTTATTAAATGATTACGAACTTTTTTTAATTTTAAGCAGTGTTCTCTTTTTTGTTGCAATATTGGTGGGCGTTTTATATATTTTGAAACCTACGCAAATATTATTTCATAAGAAAGATTGGGAATTAGATGAGAAGCGTTTTATATACGCTCAGCCAGTCGCTCCTGTCATATCATGTATATTTGCTCAGGATAACAAAAATGTTGAAAAAACAGATGAAATGATTTTGTACAATAACAAGGCTCAGTTTTATTTTGGTGAAGAAGTTATTAGCCTGACATATTCGGAAATGGAAGGGATATTTGAAACCGAGAATTTCTTTGTTGTTATGATACGAAACAATTATATCTATTCATTTCAGAAGTGTGATATGAGACAAGAAGTGGAACAACAGGTAAGAAAGGTGCTTTCGCCATATTATAAAACTGTTAGTGAAGCTTAAAGAGAGTGTTAATATAGTATATATCTTGAGGGGAGAGACAAATGATTAGAGACTTGTTATCAGATTTATGTGAAATTTTTTACGAGAACCGAGTAATAATTCAGAAAACTATTTCATGGGAACATACACATATTTATCCAGTGTGTGCTTCGATATTTATGGATAATGTTGTATCCGGAGATGAAGCTGGTAATTATTATGTAAAGCAAGAACCGGCAGAAGCAGATAAGCTAAAATATTGCATGGAACTTCTGAAAGCACAGACCGGCGTATTTTCTAATTTTCGTGGAAGAGCAAAGCTTCCGGTAATATGTATGCTTGCTGCCGATGCAGAGCCGGAGAAGAGACTTGAAAATGCATTGGAAATACACGATATGCTTAGACTGAGATTTGCTTCGTCAGAGTATCTTCCGCTGATTGCTGCATCTATTGCCGGTATGGCAGAGCCTGAAAAGTGCGAGGATATTGTAAGCCGTGCAAAGAATATATATAAGCTCATGAAGAATGAGCATCCGTTTTTAACTTCAACCGAAGACAGTATATTTGCTGCACTCCTGGCTTTTTCTGATAAAAGTGATGAAGTCTTAATTGAGGATATGGAAGCCTGTTATCAGATGTTAAAGCAGAGATTCAAAGCTTCGAATGTAGTCCAGTCCCTTAGTCATGTGCTTGCCTTAGGTGAGGGTACGGCAGAGTATAAGTGTCAGAGAGTGTTTGATTTATATGACGGGCTGTATGATAAGGGATTTAAATATAGCAAGAGTTTTGAACTGGCCACATTAGGAGTGCTGGCATTACTCCCAACTGACATTGATACAATTGTTGATGACATTATTGAGGCGGCAGACTGCCTTTGTCTTAAAAGCGGATACGGCCGCTGGGGACGATTTGATAATAAACAGCTCCTTATGCATGCCGGTATGGTAGTTTCAAGTGCATATATTAACAGCAGCAATCAGACCATGAATTGTACAGCAATAAGTAGTGTTATTTCAATGATTGCGGCCCAGCAGGCGGCGATGTGTGTAATAATCGCATCGACAGCAGCGGTGAGTGCGACAACCTAAAATCGTGAAAACACAGATATGGCGATATTATCAGGGAATATATTGTTTTTCCATGGTCTTGCGTAGTTGACAAATTTAAGATAAAATGCAACAATAAGCATATCTTTGAACTTGGAGGTACAAGTATGAATTTAAAGGGAAGAAACTTTCTTAAATTATTAGATTATACACCGGAAGAAATATTATTTCTTATAGATGTGGCAGCAGATTTGAAGAAAAAGAAGAAGAATGGTATTGTGCACAGATATCTTGAGGGCAAGAATATTGTGTTAATCTTTGAGAAGACCAGTACAAGAACCAGATGTTCCTTTGAGGTGGCTGCCCATGATTTGGGTATGGGTGTTACATATCTTGACCCGTCAGGTTCACAGATTGGTAAGAAGGAGAGTATTGCCGATACAGCGAGAGTGCTTGGTCGTATGTATGATGGTATTGAATACCGTGGCTACGGTCAGGAGATTGGAGAGGAGCTTGCGAAGCATGCGGGAGTACCGGTGTGGAACGGTCTGACCAATGAGTTCCATCCTACCCAGATGCTTGCTGACATGCTTACTGTTAGAGAGAAGTTTGGCCGACTTAAAGGCATTAATTTTGTATATATGGGTGATGCCCGTTACAACATGGGTAATTCCCTTATGGTAGTCTGTGCGAAGCTGGGACTTAATTTCACAGCCTGTGCACCGAAGGAGTATTTCCCTGAAAGCTGGCTGGTTGAAGAGTGTCGTAAGCTTGCTAAGGAAAGCGGAGCTACTATTACCTTATCAGAGAATGTTGACGAGGCTGTTAAGGGTGCAGATGTTATTTATACTGATGTATGGGTATCCATGGGCGAGCCGGATTCAGTATGGGAGCAGAGAATCAATGCGCTGATGCCTTATCAGGTAAATCAGGCAGTAATGGACAAAGCCGGTAAGCAGGCTATATTTATGCACTGTCTTCCTGCCTTCCATGACCTTAAGACCAAGATTGGTGCTGAGGTAAGCCAGAAGTTCGGCATAGATGAGATAGAGGTTACTGATGAGGTATTTGAAGGTCCTCAGTCAGTTGTGTTTGATGAGGCAGAGAATCGTATGCACACTATAAAGGCGGTTATGGCTGCTACTTTAGGAGCTATGGAATAGTGTGAAATAAAAAGTTATGTTACTGTTTGTGCCATTGGCCGGGTTGACGGAATGGAGGGTTATATGTATAAAGCTAAGAAAAATAAAAATCCATACTCTAAGCAGATTGTTGCCAATACTATATATGTGTTGATAGCGATACTTATTGTTGCTTGTGGTGTTTACTCTTTGTTTATAGGTGAAGATGGAAGAAGACTTTATCCCATAGTGTTTATACTTGCGGCAGTGCTTAATTTTACAAATGGTATACCTAAACTTTTTGGAGATGTAAGAAATAAAAAAAGAAAGATTTCAGGCATTGTGATTTGTTTGTTTGGTCTGGTGCTTATCGGTATAGCGGCGGTTATGGCACGTGTTGTATGGTGGTAGACTACAGAGAGATTTGCCGGAGAAGATATGCTTAAATCAGAAGTTCTAAAATTATTAAAATGTTCAGACGGTTTTTTGTCCGGTCAGACCATATGTGAAAAACTAGGCGTTTCAAGAACTGCAGTGTGGAAAACTATAAGGCAGTTGGAGAGTGAAGGATATATAATAAGAGCGGTTCAGAATAAGGGTTATTATCTTGAACAGCAACCGGATATCTTATCGAAAGAAGAAATAGAAAGCGTCATTGATTGTGAGTGGGCAGGGAGTGATATTTATTATTATCCTGTGACTGATTCAACGAATACCCGCATAAAGCATCTGGCTGAAGGCGGTGCTGTTCACGGAACTCTTGCGGTTGCTGATATGCAGGATGCAGGTAAGGGAAGGCGTGGCAGAAGCTGGTACTCTGAGGCCGGTACCGGAGTGTGGATGTCCATACTTCTCAGGCCTAAGTTTCTACCGGGGCAGGCTTCCATGATTACTCTTGTGGCAGCACTGGCGGTGGCAACAGCGATAAATGAAAAGAGTGGACTTTCTGCAAAGATTAAATGGCCAAATGATATTGTGACCGGAGAAAAGAAAGTCTGTGGCATACTTACAGAGATGAGTTTAGAATCAGACTATATCAGTTATGTGGTCTGTGGCATTGGTATCAACGTTAACCATGAAGAATTTCCGGAGGATATTAGTGATGTTGCCACATCACTGGCGATAGAGTGTCATAAGAAGATAAGCAGGGCAGAGCTTATAGCCTCAGTGTGTAAGCATTTTGAGAGATATTATGAGAAGTTCTGCGAAGCCGGCGATATGACCTTATTAGCAGAGTTGTACGATAATATGCTTATCAACAAAGGCCGGTCTGTCAGGGTGCTTGACCCTAAGGGTGAGTGGTCCGGTAAGGCTGTTGGTATTAATAATAAAGGTGAGCTTCTCGTGGAAAAAGAGGACGGAAGCATTTGTGAAGTGTATTCCGGTGAGGTGTCTGTGAGAGGCATATACGGTTATGTATAGAGTTGTTGGAGGATAAATATGGGCAAGGTTTTGTGCGGTGCAAGCTGCTACACCCGGAAGTATTATTTTAATAAAGAGTTTGATATGCTTCCTGAGCAGATTAAGCAGGAACTTCAGATAATATGCGTGATGTTTACAGAAGATGTGGGTGGCGAGCTTACATTGGAGTATAACGATGATGGCGAACTGGAGTTTAAGGTAAGCAGTTCGGAGAGCGATTATCTTTATGACGATATAGGCAGTGTACTTAAGATAAAGCAGATTCGTACGCAGAAGGCAGAACTTTTAGAGTCGCTGGAGCTCTTTTATAAAGCGTTAGAAGAACTTAAAGCCGGTAAAAGCGAGACTTAATTGGTTTATTGGTGTTTGGTTGTAAGGGGATTGGATAGATGTTTGGAGCAATTATTGGTGATATTGCAGGTTCGACATATGAGATACATAATGTGAAGACTGAGAATTTCGAATTGCTCCCGTCGAATAGTTTCTTTACAGATGATACAGTTCTCACAGTTGCTGTAGCAAATAAAATCATGAATGAAAAGCTCTCAAGAGTGAGTTCGCGAAAAGCTTATGCTATGTGGTACAGGCAGTATTATAGGCGTTATCCCAATGCAGGATATGGACAGATGTTTTCGGAGTGGGCCTTGTCGGAGAGTGCCCGTGTTCAGAGAAGCTTTGGGAATGGTGGAGCCATGAGAGTGAGTGCTATTGGATTTGCTTATGATTCGATAGCTGATATAAAGCGTGAGGCAGTAAACAGCTGTTACTATACCCATAATAGTCGTGAAGCAATAAGAGGTGCACAGGCGGTAGCTGTTGCAATATTTATGGCGAGAAAACAGTGCGGCAAAGACGAGATAAGAAAGTATATTCGGAAGAATTTTAAGTATAAACTTGATAAGACCCTGGAGGAAATAAGGGATAGTTATGTCTTTGACAGCAGAGCGTCTTATTCTGTGCCTCCGGCAATAGAAGCATTTTTAGAGTCAGAGTCCTATGAAGATGCTTTAAGAAAGGCAATATCCATCGGTGGGGACAGTGATACTATTGCTTGCATGGCCGGTGGCATAGCTCAGGCATATTATAAGTATATTCCTGAGGAAATATATAATAGGGCAGTTATGTATTTGGACAGCGGTTTAAGAAAGATCGCCAGTGAGTTTGAAGAAATGTTTCGCGTTGAACGCTAGGTTTGCCTGATAAAAAATGAGTGAGATAAAATATGAAATTAAAAATAGGAAATCTTGAATTTGATAATAATATAATACTGGCTCCTATGGCAGGCGTAACTGACCTGCCATTTCGCTTGCTGTGCAAGGAACAGGGGTGCGGACTGCTTTACAGTGAGATGGTAAGTGCAAAGGCGGTTTACTATAACAATAAAAACACGAAGGAGCTTCTTCGTGTGCTTCCGGAAGAAAGGCCGCTTGCATTGCAGCTGTTTGGCTCGGAGCCACAGCTTATGGCAGATATGGCTAAAAAGTTAGAAGATGGTCCCTATGATATTTTTGACATTAATATGGGCTGTCCTGTTCCGAAAGTAGTAAATAATCGCGAGGGTTCTGCCCTTATGAAAGAGCCGCAGCTTGTGTGGAAAATCGTTAACGCAATGGCAAAGGCTGTGGATAAACCGGTTACGGTTAAGATAAGAAAGGGTTTTGATGACAGTCATGTCAATGCAGTCGAGATAGCGAAGATAATAGAGGATGCCGGAGGAGCAGCAGTAGCGGTTCACGGCAGAACCAGAGAGCAGTATTATTCGGGTAAGGCTGACTGGGATATCATAAAACAGGTTAAGGAAGCAGTAAGTATTCCGGTAATCGGCAACGGTGATATTTTTTCGGCTGAAGACGGAGTGCGTATGCTTGAATATACCGGTTGTGACGCAATAATGATTGGAAGAGGTGCCCGGGGAAATCCATGGATTTTTTCGCAGCTTAATGCATATCTTAATGAAGGAGTGGTTGTTCAAAAACCATCCGTAAAAGAGCTTAAGGATATGGTATTAAGACACACCGATCTGCAGATAAAGTATAAGGGTGAATATATCGGCATTCGTGAAATGCGTAAACATATTGCCTGGTATACCGCAGGATATCCTAATTCAGCTTCGCTTAGGGCAAGAGTCAATCTGGCAGAAAGCCGTGAAGATATTGAGAGACTTTTGGACTGTATTGGCTGATGATGGGCAGCTTATATAGTTTAGGTGAATTGAATGGGTGTATTTTACTGTGTAATTTGCGTTGGTAAAAACAGAAATATCGTAGTTGACATACATGGTTCTTTAAGCTATAATACCATGAATGTGAAAGAAATCTGAAATGTTCAGATAAGTATTGGAGAAGTATTAATAGGTAGGAAGGAATTAGGGAAATGGCAGAGAAAAAGAACATTTTAACCTATGCCGGGCTTAAAAAGTTAGAGGATGAGCTTCAGGAGTTAAAGGTAGTGAAGCGTAAAGAGATTGCTCAGAAGATTAAAGAAGCCAGAGAGCAGGGCGATTTATCAGAGAACGCTGAGTATGATGCAGCGAAGGATGAGCAGAGAGATATAGAGCTTCGTATTGAGGAACTTGAGAAGCTTCTTAAGAATGCTGAAGTAGTTGTAGAAGAAGAGATAGAGCTTGATAAGATAAATGTAGGCTGTGTTGTTGATGTTTATGATGTAGAGTTTGAAGAGGAATTAGAGTTCAAGATTGTTGGCTCTACAGAGGCTAACAGCCTTGAGAATAAGATTTCTAACGAATCACCGGTTGGTAAGGCACTTATGGGTGCAAAAGTTGGCGATACAGTATCAGTAGAGACACAGGCTGGTATAATCGAGTATAAGATTCTTGGCATAAACAGAGTTCAGTAAATTATATTCAGATTTAAGAGTAGTGAAGATTAATGGCTGGCAGGCTAATAACCTGCCGGCATTATTTTTTACTGCTCTTATTTTATAAATTATTTGTGAAAGTATCGAAATATATTGATAGTTGTGATATACTATAATGTACACTAGATAAATAATAGATATAGTCGCGGAGGGCGTTATGCTTAATGAAGAAAGAGTTGGTCTTATGACCAGAGCAGCAGCCTGTTATCAGAGACAGGAAAAAGAAGCAATGCGCATAAATGAATATTATAAAAAAGACTATATCAGTTATAATCTTATTAAGTCTGCGTTTTCATTTACGCTTGCTTATACGATTATTGCTGCTATGGTAGTTGTATGCAATTTTGAGGCGTTTCTTACAAACGAAGGTAACCGGCTTGTGGTATATCTTATCATGTTTGCAGGGATATATTTGGTGGGTGTAGTTCTTTTTTCGATAATGGCGTATTACATTTTTTTGAACAAATATAAGAAAGCAAGGGCTGATATTAAGGAATATCACCAGATACTGACACGATTGAATGCATATTATAAGTCGGAGGATGGAGAGGAATATAAGGAGGAAGAGAATCTATGATGACTAAACTATATCTCGTTAGAGAAAAGATAAAAAGATTTATTGTTGAGCATCAGAAGTTTGTTTCTCCTGTGGTTAAACTTGTTATCGGTATAGTATCCATGTACTTATTATCAATTAATCTTAATTATATGAGTGCGGTGAATGAGTGGTGGATTATTCTTATAATTTCATTGATATGCACAGTGCTTCCGTGGACAGGGATTTCTATTCTTATTAACGGATATATACTGCTTAATTTTTATGCTGTTTCGTGGGAAGTAATGGCTGTTATGGCGGGTATATATATAGTGATGTTTTGTGTATATTACATGTTCCAGCCAAGAAACAGTATACTGCTGGTGATAGTACCGATTTTTATATGCTTAAAACTGCCGCTTGTACCGGTTGTTGTTTTAGCAGTGTTGACCTCTGTGACAAATATAATTCCGGTAGTGTTCGGAACGATTATTTACAGTGTGGTTATGCTGGTTAAGGATAATACGTCAGTGCTTGCCTTATCAGAGAATACAGATGCGGCTCAGAAATTTTCATTTATGATTTCAAGAGTATTTGAAAATAATGAGATGTGGCTGCTTTGTGCGGTAAGTGCACTTGTGATAGCGGTTATTTGTTTTGTTAAGAGACGCAAGATAAATTATGCAAGAGAAATAGCAGTTTTATTAGGTTTGATTCTTGGAATGATAGTTTATCTTGCCGGCGCAATCTTTTTGAATGTTTCTGTGGATATGCCTTTATTTGTTGTTGATGGCATTATTGCACTGGTAGCAGGAATAGTTACTGTGTTTTTTGATATTGCTCTTGATTATACACGAACTGAATATGTTCAGTTTGAAGATGATGATTATTACTATTATGTAAAAGCGGTACCAAAGATAAGCATAGCTGAACCGGAATTTACGGTTAAGAAATTTGAGCATAACGAAGAAAAAGAAACTGAGGGTGTGGAAGCTGAAGCAGTAGAAACAGATAAGACTGCCGGGCCGGATAGCGTGAACAGTTCCGCAGATATTGCAGAGTAGAGATTTTATTATAGAAAGACAGGTGTGAGAATAGATGCGGATTATATGGGAATATCTAAAAGAATATTTTTCAGTATTGATAAATGACATTACCTTTGTCGGAATACTGGAAATTATAATAATTGCATTTATTATCTACGAACTGATGCTTTGGGTTAAGAATACGCGTGCGTGGACATCTTTAAAAGGATTAGTAGTGTTGTTTGCATTTATGCTGGTTGCCTATCTGCTTGGTATGAATACTATTTTATGGATAGCAGAGAAAACTTACAGTGTTGGTGTTATTGCATTGGTAATCATATTTCAGCCGGAGCTTAGAAAAGCCTTAGAGCAGTTAGGACAGAACAGGATGTTTCGTGCAATTGCATTGGGTGATTCTAATAAAGGGGACAGCGATGCCTTTGATATAGGCGCTGTGGAAGAGATAGTATCTGCGTGTACAATAATGAGCCGGGCAAAGACAGGTGCTCTTATTGTTATAGAGCAGGAAACTCCGTTAACGGAGTTTATCCAGACCGGTATAAAAATAGATGGTGTTGTAAGCCGAGAGCTTTTGCTTAATATATTTGAACATAACACACCATTACATGACGGTGCTGTTATTATGAAGGGAAAGAGGATTATTTCTGCGACCTGTTATCTTCCGTTATCGGACAATATGGGAATTAGCAAGGAACTCGGAACAAGGCACAGAGCTGCTCTTGGTATGAGTGAGGCTACGGACAGTATTGTAGTTGTTGTTTCGGAAGAGACAGGGGCTGTTTCACTTGCACACAAGGGAACTCTTCTCAGGGGTGTTGCTACTTCTCAGCTTAGAGAGAAGCTTGTGGAACTTGGAGGAATTGAAGAAGAGAAAAAAGTAAATATAAGATTATGGAAAGGTAGGGCTAAGAATGAAGGACTTGCTAAAAAATAATTGGCTGCTTAAGCTTGGGGCTCTTGCCTTTTCAATAATACTGTGGATTACGATTACCAATACTACCGATCCTCAGGAGACACACCAGATTACAGGCATACCTATAGAGTTTTTAAATGAGGATTCGATATATGGTGCAGGGATGACTTATTATGTTGAAGGGGCACAAACTACGGCTGTAGAGGTCAATTTGAGAGAATCCCAGATGAAGAGGGTATCTGCCGGTGATTTTAAGGCAACTGTTGATTTAAGCAAGAGATATGGACAGACGGGATATGTAAAGATTGATATAGAGGTAGTCAATAATAAAAGTCTGCTTGAGGGCAGATATACCCAGTTGACATATGCGGTGTTTATCAGAACAGAAGCGATAAAGACCAAGACTTTAGAGATAGAGGCACAGATTGAAGGAGGTCTTGCAGAAGGTTACGATTACAATGAGGTAATGGTTGAACCGCGTACGGTTGATATTACTGCTCCTGAATCAGTGCTGGATGATGTAAGCCGTGCAGTTGTAACAGTGATGCTTGATGGTGAGTCGGAACAGGTTGAAACAACAGGTCCTATTGTATTGTATAATACAGAGGACAGGGTTATTAATCTGGATGCTTTTGATTATATACACCTTGGAATTACTGAGGCTAAGGTTTATATACCTGTGCTTAAGCTTAATACTATACCGGTAACAGTTGAAGTATCCGGTACAGACAATGTGGCTAAAGGTTATCGCTATATATCTTATGAAACAGATGTTGAACGTGTAGAGATATCAGGCGACAGAAGTATTGTTGATACAATAAGCAGTATAGTAATCAGCGGCGCAGCCGTAGATATTACGGATGCAGAGGGTGACAGAGCAGTAACACTGGATATTAATGATTATCTGCCGGAAGGTGTTTTTGTTACAGGCGACAACAGCAATATAAATATTCTGTTCAAGATAGAAAAGCTTTCCGAAAGGTTATTTAGCATTGGGTATAATGACATAGTGCTTTATGGCAGAAAAGATGGTTATGAATATAAGATTAACGGCGGTGGTGTAATAGAGGTTAATGTAATTGGTTTAGATGAAGAACTGGAAGCGTTGAGTGAGGCTGATGTTAAGTTGTCACTTGATGTGGCTAATTATATGCCTGGTGAGTATATTATTCCGCTTACAGTTGATTCGATAAATAACTGCAGCATAAGTGCTCCGACTTCAGTAGTTATTAAGATTACTGATGTTGAAAGTACAACTGAACATGAGAGTGCGACGGAGCTGCCACAGACCAGTACTCCGTCAACAGAAACAGTTGAGAGCACAGAAGTAACTACAGAGCAGACAACAGAGACTTCTGGTGGGGAGGAGTAACTGTTTTGCTCTGTTCGGTAAAAATGTATTGTTAAGGGAGTGGGTATTATGGTAAGTGCAAAAGTTAAAATATTAAATCCTACAGGGCTGCATTTGCGTCCGGCGGGAAAGTTGTGTAATATGGCAATTAATTATAAGTCATCAATTACATTTAAGTATTCAAAAGGTATAGCTAATGTAAAGAGTGTATTAAGTGTTCTTGGTGCCTGCATAAAGTACGGTGAAGAACTGGAGTTTGAGTGTTCGGGTCCTGATGAAGAAGAAGCACTGGCTGCTATTGTGGAATTAATTAATAATGGATTGGGTGAATAGCAAATATTATAACTGTTTTGCTATCGTGTTTCTATTATTTGTGTCAGGGAACATGGAGGATTAATTAGATGTCTGAGAGAAAACAGATTTTAATATGCCTGGCATTTTCTATATTAGGGTTTATTTTTGAAAGGAACGGGCTTAATATTCTGTCCGGTATAGTTATGTTAACCGGTGCAGCATCTTTATATGTGATACAGTATGCAAATACCAGAGATTTGTTTAATCTTCCTGGTCTGTTTACATTGTTTTTTATTGGCGGTCAGGCGGTTGCATGCTTTAAGCTGAGTCATCTTTCTGCTCCGTTATGGAGTGTTATAACCTGGGTTAGTATATTTCTTGCTTATGCCGGATTTATGTTGGGTTATGCTTTCGTTATGCAGGTAAAGATATCTAAGTTATCTTGTGTTGAAAAAATAACAGCCTATATAAAAAGAGATATAAATGCAGTACAGTGCGAGAAGAGACTGTTTATCTGCATATGTGTGGTGTGTATTGTATCAGCAGCCTGTTTTGTTTTTGAAGCATTGTGGCTTGGATTTGTACCGTTTTTTTCAGATGAGCCGCACGCATACTCATATTTTCATATATCGGGCGTACATTACTTTACGGTAACCTGTGTTATGGTGCTTCCGTTGACATTTATATATTTGTGGAAGAACAGAAAACCGACACTGATAAAAGCTGTTGTGTTGATAATAGTGAATTTCATTGCGCTGTCAATACCGATATTGTGTGTATCAAGATTCCAGCTGATGTTGTCGATACTTTTAGCGATGTGCGTATACGCATCGCTTAATAAGAACTTTAAGTGGTATTATGTAGCTGGTGTGGTTGCTGCACTGATTCCGTTATATGTGTTGCTTACAGTAGCGAGAAATCATGATGTTGCATACTTAAACAGCATATTTGAAATGAAGAATGCAAATATGCCGATATTTATCACCCAGCCATATATGTATATCGCTAATAATTATGAAAATTTTAATTGTCTGGTAGAGCAGCTCACAGAGCATACATATGGACTCAGGCAGTTATTCCCGGTTTTTGCATTAACAGGACTTAAGTTTGTATACCCACAGCTGGTAAGTTTTCCGCTGTATATAACTAAGCAGGAGCTTACCACCGTGTCACTTATATATGATGCCTATTATGATTTTGGCGTGATAGGAGTAGTGGTATTCGGATTGGTGTTAGGTTGTGCCTGCGGTGTATTACATCGTATTACGGTAAGGTCGGCTAATCCGATAGCATTTCTTTTCTATGGTCAGATTGCAATGTATATGGTGTTTTCATTCTTTACGACTTGGTTTAGCAATCCAACAACCTGGTTTTGGCTGGTGATAACATTGATTTTATATGTATATGTTGGCAGGAGGACCAAGGACAACAACTAAATAGCATGAGGCATTGGTAGTTCCGATGCCTTTTACTATATATTGAAACTTTCCGGGCACTGAACAGATGATATATCTGTTACCGGCATGAGTTTTGGTTAGGAGAGTATATGATAACTATTGCATTAGCAGCTTATAACGGAGAAAAGTATATTAAAGAGCAGATGAATTCACTTTTAAAGCAGGACTGTCAGCAGATGTATCGTATAGTGGCGGCAGATGACTGCTCGTCTGATGACACCTTTGAGATTTTACAGGAGTATGCAGAGAAATATCCTGAGAAGATAACTGCTTATCGTAACGAGGTGCCGACAGGAAGTGCCAGAAGCAACTTCTTTAAGCTTCTTAAGAGTATTGATGATGATTATGTGATGTTATGTGACCAGGATGATGCGTGGCTTCCTGAGAAGGTAAGACTTACATATGAGAAGATGAAAGAGCTTGAAACACAGTTTGGCTCGGACTGTCCGCTTTTAGTATTCGCAGATGTGGCTGTGGTGGATGAGAATTTGAAGGTTATTAATGCTTCTATGGCGGACTATCAGAAGACCGCACCCAATCACAATGGACTTAATCACTATTTGGTTCAGAACAATATCATAGGCTGTACGGTTATGATTAATCGTGCCTTGTTAAAATATATGGACTTTGAACCGGAGATTTGCATGATGCATGACTGGTGGCTGGGGCTTTTGGCATCAGCCTTTGGACATATAGGTTTTGTGGACAGACCTCTTATGGGATACAGGCAGCATGGCAATAACCAGATGGGTACCAGAGCTGCACATGACGCTTCCCAGTATGTTGAAAGACTGTCAAAGGGTGAGGAAGTCAGACGTAATTACGACATAATGTTCGGACAGGCAGAGATTTTTCTTAATAAGTATAGAGACCAGCTTTCAAAAGAACAGATTGAGCTAGTGGAAGGTTTCCTTTCAATAAGGAATAGTTCAAGAATAAAAAAGATATATAAGATTTTCAAATACAGGTTGTTTAAGAGCACCTGGTTCTGGACATTAGGCCAATGTTTAAGCATATAGTGTGTATCTATAGCAATGAAGGCAATATGGCATCGGAATTTTGCTATGTATATTTATAAGAGATAGGAGGACTTTCTATGAACGTTGTATATGCATCAGATGATAATTTTGCAAGACATATAGCGACTTCAATATATTCGCTGTTTGATAACAACCGCGAAGAGGAGAAGCTGGATGTTTATATTCTCTGTCCGGAACTTAAAAGTGAGGTATATGTAGGCCTTAATAAGATAGCGGATGAATTTGGCAGAAAGATAACTTATCTGCATATAGGAAATTTACGAGAGAGATTTCCTTTCGAAGTAGATACCGGCGGATTTAATATTAATAATTTAAGCAGACTGTTTATGTGCAGTTTTGTACCTGAATCTGTAGACAGGACTTTTTATATAGACGGTGATACGGTAGTAACCGATTCTCTTAAGTACATGGAAGAGATGGACTTAGGTGATAACCTCGTGGCTATGGCGATGGAGCCTAGCGTGGGTATAAACATTAAGAGCGGTATTGATTTTTCAGAGAGTGACCCATATTACAATGCCGGTGTACTTGTGTTTGATTTAAAACGCTGGAGAGAAGAAGATATAGAAAGAAAATTTCTGGAGTACTACCGCGACAAGGGAGGAAAACTTTTTGGCTGTGACCAGGATGTAATAAATGGAGTATTTAAAGGCAGGGTTAAATTAATGCCGCCACGTTATAACTGGTTCTCCAATTATAAATATTTCAGATACAGTGCACTGGTTAAGAAGACACCGGCTTATGGCGAGATAAGTAAGAAGGAGTTCAATGATACAAAGAAGAATCCGGCGATTATACATTTTCTTGGTGATGAAAGACCATGGAAGCGCGGTAATTTAAATCCTTACAGAAAGATTTACAAGAAGTATCTTAACAAAACTGACTGGGCGGGCACACCGGACGAGCCGGGTATGGAGCTTTATTTATTAATGTATCATGTTATGGAGTGGCTTACATTTATATGCCCTCCATTCAGAGACTGGCTTAATACAAACTACGGTATGAAGATAATCGACAACAGAAAGAAAAAGAAGAAGTAATTTTGGAGGCATTTTCATGGCAGTAAGCTGTGTTATATTAAATTACAACGATTGGAGCACTACAACCGGTCTGGTGAACAGAATTAGAGATTATAAGAACTTAGATTATGTGGTTGTTGTGGATAATGCATCTACAGATGATTCTGCCGCTAAGTTAAAAGAGCTGGCAGATGAAAAGGTAATCTTTTTGGAGAGCAAAGAGAACAAAGGTTATGGTGCCGGCAACAACATAGGACTACGTTACAGCAAAGAAGTTCTGGGTTGTAAGTATGCTTTGATTGCGAATCCTGACGTGGAGTTTGATGATGAAACGGTGGGTGCACTTATAGATGGGTTTGATAGAGTAGATAACTGTGCTGTGGTTTCCTGCGTGATGAAGAATGCAGAGGGCGTGTCACAGATAAGTGCCTGGAGAAACTATGGTTTTATGCAGAATCTGCTTTCCACCGAGCCGGTGTGTATAAGACTATTTAAAGGTTTGCTTCACTACCCTGAGAAATATTATGAAGGTAAGGATTGGTGTGAAGCGGAGGCAGTTCCGGGATCATTGCTTATGACTGACATAGATAAGATGTTAGAGGTTGGCCTTTATGATGAGAACATGTTCCTTTATGAGGAGGAGCGTACCTTAGGTCTTAAACTCAAGAGAAAGGGCTTCAAAACAGTAGTTTTATTAAATTGTTCATATATTCACCGTCATTCGGTTTCAATAAAGAAGTCGGTGAAAAGTGCGGTGGCAAGACAGAGGATATTGCACAACACAAAGATGTATTACTACAGAGAGTATCTTCATATCAACAAGGTACAGGAGATTTTTGCAAAGCTGTGGCTTGGATTTGTAATGCTTGAAGTAAGAATTGCTTCGGGATTGTTTGGTATAAGGTGGTAGAAAAAGCGCGTAAGGTTGAAAAATATGACGTAATTGTGTATACTGTGCATGATGGGAGTAGTGTGGCTAAATGAGAAAGCTTAAGCTAGTTAAGGTAAGTTTATTTGTAGAGGAAACCATAGATGAATAAATTATATCAAAAAAGTGAAATTTGGTTTGCGGTGCTGTGGATTATAGTTTATGTTGTAGGGACAAGTGTTGCGGATGGAATTTCTAAGACCATTGGAGTGACAAAGTCCGTCACTGTCATTTTTCACATTGTGTTATGTGCAGTGGCCTTGATATGGCTCAAAAAGTGTGGCTTGTTTAAAAAGTATGGTCTGTGTAAGACCGAGGTGCCGGTTTCAAAGCTTTTGTATTACATACCGTTAATTATAGTTGCTTCATGCAACTTGTGGTTTGGGGTAACACTCAATCTGTCAATACAAGAAACAGTTATGTATGTCTGCAGTATGATTTGCGTGGGATTTCTTGAGGAACTTATCTTCAGAGGCTTTTTGTTTAAGGCGATGAGCAAGGACAGTGTAAAGACTGCTATTATAGTTTCAAGCGTTACCTTTGGTATTGGACATATTGTAAATCTTATAAATGGCAGCGGTGCAGATATTGTGTCAAATCTTTGTCAGGTATGCTATGCCATTGCTTTTGGCTTTATGTTTGTGATTATTTTTTACAGAGGGAAGAGCTTGTTACCGTGTATAGTCACTCATAGTGTTATTAATGCACTCAGTGCCTTTGCAAATCAGGAGTGTTTAACAGAGTCATTAACCATTGTTTCATCAGTTATTTTAACTGCTATCGCAATTGGGTATACGCTTATTATTTTAAGGACAACTTCACCGGTTGAGCAGTAATTAAGGTTTAGAGTCGGAGGATATGAAAAAACAACCTCTGACTGTGATATAGATAGTATAAAGGAGCATAACATGTCATCAAATAATGAAAAAATATTGGTTACACGTTCGTCAATGCCGGACTTTGATGAATATGTTGAAGAGATAAGACCACTGTGGGAGAGTGCGTGGCTTACAAATATGGGTGTGCTTCATGAGAAGCTTCATGATGAACTTATGGATTATCTTATGGTTTCGGGGCTGACTTTGTTTAATAACGGACATATGGCACTGGAGATGGCGCTGGATGCGATGAAGCTTTCAGGTGAAGTAATTACCACACCATTTTCATTTTCATCAACAACCCATGCTATTACCCGAAACGGACTGACACCGGTATTTTGTGATATTGACCCGGTTAATTACACTATTGATGCGGATAAGATAGAAGAATTAATAACAGAGAAGACTACAGCCATAGTTCCGGTACATGTTTACGGGAACATATGTGATGTTGAAAAGATAGAATCCATTGCCAGAAAGCATAATCTTAAGGTTATTTATGATGCAGCCCATGCCTTTGGAGTAAAGTATAAGGACAGAGGTATCGGAAGCTTTGGTGATGCTTCCATGTTCAGTTTTCATGCCACCAAGGTGTTTAATACCGTAGAGGGCGGTGCTGTCTGCTACAATGACAAGGATTTTGAGAAGATTTTAAGGTATCTTAAGAATTTTGGTATTACTGACAAAGAGAATGTGGACTATATCGGTGGCAATGCCAAGATGAATGAGTTTCAGGCGGCTATGGGTGTCTGCAATCTTCGTCATATTGGGCGAGAGATTGATAAGCGTAAGAAGGTAGTTGAAAGATACCGTGAACGTTTGGATGGCGTACAGGGGCTTATAATTCAGAAGCCACAGGAGAATGTGGAAAGCAACTATGCTTACTTCCCGCTGGTGCTTGACAATTATAAAATATCAAGAAATGGTTTATATGACCTGCTTGCTGAAAATAATATATTTGCAAGGAAGTATTTCTATCCGCTGATTACTGATTATAACTGTTACAGAGAAAAGTTTGCTGATGTAAAACTTCCTGTTGCAAAGCGTATTTCTGACAATGTACTTACGCTTCCTTGCTATGCAGATTTAAGCATAGAGACAGTTGACAGAATATGCGACGTTATACTTAAAGCAGAATAAAGTAATTCGTCCGATGAAGCAGGTTAATTGTCTGTCATAAGATGTGAGGAATAAAAAGAATATCTGATTGGAGAAATATTTTGATAAAAGAAGAACAACAGCCTCTGGTTAGTATTTGCTGTATAACTTATAACCATGAGGAGTATATAGCCAAGACATTAGATAGTTTTTTAATGCAGAAAACTGATTTTGTCTTTGAAGTAGTTATACATGATGATGCTTCAACTGACAGAACCGGAGAGATTATAAGAGAGTATGCTAATCGTTATCCGGACATTATCCGTCCGATTATTCAGGAGAAGAACCAGTATTCCCAAGGGATTTCAAATATAAGCGGAGCATTTAACTTTCCAAGAGCAAGGGGAAAGTATATTTGCATGTGTGAGGGTGATGATTACTGGACTGATGCAGACAAGCTTCAGATTCAGGCTGATTACATGGAGAGCCACCCGGACTGTGCACTGTGTTTCCACAGTGCGGCTATAGAGGTTACTGACGGTTCAATTACTGATGGCAGGATGCGCCCTTATGAGGAGGATAGAAAAGTATCTCCTGAGGAGATTATTGATAAGCCTTATGGATATCCCACAGCATCACTTATGTTTCCTACGGCTTACGTAAAAGAACTGCCGGATTACTATATTAATTGTCCGATTGGAGACATACCGTTGCAGCTTATGATGGCTTCTCATGGATATGGTTATTACTTTGACAAGGATATGGCTGTTTACCGTGTGGGCGGAAGCGTTTCATGGTCTGTTCAGATGAAAAAGGGCGATTATGAAGCAAAGCAGAACAGGTATTTTGAGCAGATGAAGGACACCTATGAGTCCTTTGATAAAGACACTAATGGCAGATACCACGAGGCAGTGGAAAGTGCCATCAGGAGAATATATTTTCTTACAAGAGTTAATTTAAAGAAGTTTGATGAGATAAAGAAGTCTGAATACAGACGTTATTATAAAGAGCTCAATATAAGGACAAGATTTTTCCTTAAGTTTGAGATGTGTTTTCCGGGTGTATTTGCCTGGCTTCAAGGGCTTTTACACAGGGAAAAGAAATGAGGTAACAAATAATGGCTGAATCAAATATGAAAAGTAAAGTTCTCAGCGGACTGTTCTGGAAGGTCATGGAGAACGGCGGGACCCAGGGAATACAGTTTATTGTATCAATTATTCTCGCTAAGCTGCTGACACCGGAGGAATATGGCATAGTAGGACTGATTACCATATTTATCACTATTGCAAATGTATTTATACAGAATGGTTTCAATACAGCGCTTATCCAGAAAAAGAATGCAGATGATACAGATTTTTCTTCAGTGTTCTATTTAAGTCTGGGTATGGCGGGGATAATGTATGCTATTTTATTCTTTACCGCACCACTTATTGCGAACTTTTATCAGGAGCCGGAGCTTGTATTAATTATCAGAATACTTGCAATAACTCTTTTCTTTGGTGCAGTAACCTCTGTACAGAATGCAGCAGTTGCAAGACGTATGGAGTTTAGAGGATTATTTTTTGCAACCCTTACAGCAGTAATTATTTCAGGTGCTTTAAGTATTACTATGGCATATAAAGGAATGGGCGTATGGGCACTGGTGGGACAGCAGCTGGCACATTTCTTCTTGCTTATGGTTGTATTATTTATAACAGTGAGCTGGAAACCGAAGCTTTTGTTTTCACTTACAAGAGTTAAGACACTGTTTTCTTTCGGCTGGAAGCTTTTATGCTCTTCACTTATTGATACAGTGTACAATAATATATATGGTCTGGTTATTGGTAAGGCTTATAACAATGAGATGCTTGGCTATTACAACAGAGGTGACCAGTTCCCGAAGCTTATTACCAATAATCTCGGAATAGCGATTCAGTCGGTTATGCTGCCGGCATTTTCAGCGAATCAGAGTGACAAGCCTAAGGTTAAGTCGATGGTAAGGCGTTCTATTGTAACAAGCTCATTTGTTATATTACCAATGATGGCAGGACTTATCGCCGTTGCCAAACCTATGGTATTGGTGCTTTTAGGTGAGAAGTGGCTTCCTTGTGTGCCATTTCTGCAGCTTATGTGTGTGGCTTATTCCTTCTGGCCTATACATATTGCCAACCTTCAGGCGATAAATGCCATGGGAAGAAGTGATACATTTCTTAAGCTCGAGATTATTAAGAAGGCAGTAGGAGTAGTTGGTCTTATTATTGGAATAGGCTTTAATGTATATATTCTTGTAATATTAAAGGCCGTAATTGATTTTATTTGTACATTTATTAATGCCTGGCCGAATAAGAAGCTTTTAGATTACAGTATTATTGAGCAGTGGAAAGACATACTTCCTTCGATGGGGCTTTCGATAATTATGGGTATATGTGCTTACTCGGTTCAGTTTGCAATCAGTAACTCGCTTATTTGTCTTGTTGTTCAGATAGTAGTAGGTGCAGGCGTTTACGTTGGACTTGCAAAGTTATTCAAGATGGAGAGTTTCACTTATCTTTTAGATATTGTAAAATCAAAATTATTAAAGAAGGCTGAAGACGAGCAGTAGACAATACATGTGCAGTTTAAGCTCATGAATCATAAACAGAGCTTCATCATAGTTTGTATATAATAAATATGGAGGACTTAGATGATGTGGGGCAAATATCAGACTCCGATACAGAAGATAAATTGGAAAGACTGTGACTGCAATATATATATTAAAAGAGATGACCTGCTTGGTTTCTCCTTTGGCGGCAACAAGGTAAGAATTGCAGCAGAGTATATAAAAGATATGAAAGCTAAAAGCTGTGACTGCATGATTGCCTATGGAAGTACCCGCTCAAATATGTGCCGTGTAGCGGCAAATATGTGCAGCAGTGAGGGTATTCCCTGTTATGTAGTAACTGCACTTTCCGAAGGAGAAGTTGTTTCAGATACCTTCAACAGCCGGATGGTTGACAGTTTCGGTGCCCAAATACGCTACTGTAAAAAAGACAATGTGGCAGAGACGATAGAAGCATTAATAGAAGAATTAAAAGACGCAGGATACAATCCATATTACATTTTTGGTGATATTTATGGCAAGGGCAATGAAGCTACGGCTGCAGGAGCCTACCAAGAAGCATACAAAGAGATTTTAGATTTTGAAAAGCAGGAAGGCATACAATTTGACAGAATCTTTCATGCCAGTGGCACAGGTATGACCCAGGGAGGTCTTATCAGAGGACAGAGAAAGTATGGCGGAACTGCTAAGATAACCGGCATATCGATTTCAAGAGAGAAGGAAGCCGGGACTAAGGCAGTAGCCGGATACGCCGCAAGTGATATTAAAGAAATTGATTTTAATGATGAGTATCGTTTAGGTGGATACGCACTGTATGATAGCGAAACAGAGCATGTGATACAGGATATGATGAAGTATAACGGCATACCGATGGATACAACTTATACCGGCAAGGCATTCTGTGGCATGTTAAAGTGGCTTGAGAGGCATGGCTGTAAGGATGAAAATATACTGTTTATTCATACGGGGGGAACTCCACTATTTTTTGACGGAATTGATGTGTTAGCAAAAGACTAATTGAAATAAGAAAGGTAAGCGCAAAAATGAACATTCTTTTAACTTCAGCAGGCAGAAGAAGTTATCTGGTAAATTATTTTAAAGAAGCATTAGGTGATAAGGGACAGGTGCATGCAGCTAACAGCAGCAGTCTGTCGCCGGCATTTTTGTGTGCAGACAAGACTGTGGTGACTCCGATAATTTATAGCGGAGAGTATATTCCGTTTTTGAAGAATTACTGCGTGGAAAACAATATTGATGCAATCATTTCACTCTTTGATATAGATTTGCCGGTGCTTGCAGAGCATAGAGATGAGTTTATGCAGATTGGAGTAAATGTTATTGTAGCTGATAAGGACAAGGTGGATATTTGCAATGACAAGTGGAAGACCTACCTTTTCTTAAAAGAAAACGGATTTGATGCTCCGGTTACATTTTTAAATTTAGAGGATGCCAGAGAGGCAATTGCTAATGGCAAGTTGAATTTTCCGGTAATGGTAAAGCCTAGATGGGGCATGGGTTCACTGGCTGTATATGAAGCGGAGAATGAAGAAGAGCTTGAGATTTTTTATAAGAAAAGTTTTAGAAACATAATGAAAAGCTATTTGAAGTATGAGGCGGTACAGGATGATAAAGCCTGTGTGCTGATTCAGGAGAAGATATCCGGACAGGAATATGGTATGGATGTAATTAATGATTTAGACGGTAATTACAGACATGCTGTGGTTAAGATGAAGTATGCCATGCGTTCAGGAGAAACTGATTGTGCAGTTACAGTTGACAGGGAAGATATAAGAGATATCGGAGCACGTTTATCCAAGCTTTTAAAGCATAGGGGCAATCTTGACGTTGATATATTAATGCGTGGTGAAACCCCTTGTGTTCTGGAGATGAATGCACGCTTCGGAGGAGGATATCCTTTCAGTCATATGGCAGGAGTGAATTTACCGCAGGCAATTGTTAACTGGCTTAAGGGAGAGGACGTGCCGGATTCATTGTTAAAAGAGGAATCAGGTGTGAGTGCCCATAAGGATATTGTATTAGTAAAGATGAATTTAGATGAAGTATAAATATATTGATATGGATTTGTTTACTATATAAAGATAAGGGACATAAAAGTGGAGAAGATATTTTATTCGGTTGATGTAATTATACCGGTGTATAATCCGGACAGTAATTTCAGAGAGCTTCTTAATTGCCTGAAAAAACAGAGTTATCCGATAAATAAGATTATTATCATGAATACGGAGCAGAGATACTGGAATCCTGTATTAGAGCGTGACTTTTCTGATTTGGAAGTTCACCATATAGCGAAGGCTGATTTTGACCATGGTGCGACCAGAGCACTGGGAGCAACTTATTCTGATGCTGACATAATCTTATTTATGACTCAGGACGCCATGCCTGAGGATGATATGCTGATAGAGGAGCTGGTTAAGCCTTTTGCTTTTGACAATTTATTTGAAAGCGATGAAGAGCACGAGGTTTCGCCGGTTGCAATAACCTATGCAAGGCAGCTTCCAAGAGAAGATTGTGACATAGTAGAGAAATACACCCGTTCCTTTAATTATCCGGACAAAAGCCGGATTAAGACTATTGAAGATATAGAGGAATTGGGTATAAAGACCTTTTTTGCATCAAATGTATGTGCTGCATACAAAAAAGAATATTTTGACAAGCTTGGCGGATTTATAAAGAAGACAATATTCAATGAGGATATGATATTTGCAGGGCATGCAGTGAAAGCCGGATATGCTATAGTGTATCAGGCAAATGCTAAGGTGGTTCATTCTCACAATTATTCCTGCATGCAGCAGCTAAGAAGAAACTTTGACCTTGCTGTATCCCAGAGGGACAACCCGGATGTATTTGAAGGAATACGTTCAGAAGCGGAAGGCATAAAGTTGGTTAAACAGACTGCAAAGTATTTGATTAGCATAAAGAAACCATGGCTGATATTTGGACTTGTATTAAAGAGTGGATTTAAGTTTTTAGGGTACAGACTGGGTAAGGCTTATAAGAAGCTTCCGAAAAAGATGATACTTTTTTGTACAATGAATAAGGAGTATTGGAGATAATGACACCAAAGTTAAGCGTGTGTATTCCGGCCTATAATAACGCCGGATATATAAAGCAGACAATAGATGCGGTTCTTAATCAGGATTTAGGCGATTTCGAACTTGTTATAGTAGATGACTGTTCAAAGGATGATACGGTCGGCGTTATCGAGTCAATTGGAGATTCACGCATAAGACTTGTAAAAAATGATAAGAATCTTGGTATGACCGGTAACTGGAACAAGTGCATTGATGAGGCAGCAGGTGAATTTGTTAAGTTAATCTGTGCTGATGATGTGTTATATGAAGGAAGTCTCAAAAAAGAACTTGATGCACTGGAAATTAACCCTGATGTGAATCTTGTAATGAGTGATACATTGCTTATTGACATGGAGGGAAAGAAAGTCGGAAGCTTTAAAAGGTGGCCGGTGAAGGGTGTGATGGAAGGCAGAAAGCTTGCTAAGATATCATTGCTTTTTAACAATTTTTTTGGTGCACCATGTAATACCATGTTTAGAAAGAGTGCAGCAATTAAGGTCGGAGGCTTTGACAGCAGATTTAATTATATACTTGATTTTGATTTCTGGGTAAGTCTCGCCTGTCTTGGTAAGGTGTTTATCATACATGAGCCTCTAAATGGTTTCAGAATCCGCGAGGATTCTAACACCGGAGATGTTATGGGCAGCGGCAAAAAGGGCGACATTTATATCGCTGAACATGCTGCATTGGTAAGAAAGCACGCCTCAAACGGAAATGTACATATGAGTAAAGCCGGAATTGCCTTCAGTATATGGTTCAGGAAGGTAAGAAGCAGACTGATACATGTGTATCTTAAGCTTGTAAACGGCAGAAAAAAATAAAGATACCGGAGGAAATAATATGAGAACGCTGGTTATAATACCTGCATTTAATGAAGGTGCAAGTATTTTAAAAACGGTCAGAGATATAGAGGAGAATGCACCGGGATTTGATTATATTATTATTAATGACTGTTCGACAGACAATATGAAGCAGATTTGCAGGGAGAATAATCTTAACACAATTAATCTTCCGGTTAATTTAGGTATCGGAGGTGCAGTGCAGACCGGCTACAAATATGCTTTAGAGAATAATTATGACGCAGCAGTCCAGTTTGACGGAGACGGACAGCACAAGGCCGAGTATCTGCAAAGTATGGCAGATATTATGGAGTCAGAAGCATTGGATATGGTGATTGGATCAAGATTTATTGAGAAAGAAGGTTTTCAGTCTACCATGATGCGTCAGATGGGAATTAGATTTTTTACCGGATTAATTAAGGTGGTTACCGGCAAGAAGATAACTGACCCAACTTCAGGTATGAGAATGGCAGGAAGAAGTCTTATCGATCAGTTTTCAAAGAGATACCCTAAGGACTATCCGGAACCGGAGACTGTGGCTTCTGTGCTTATACAGAAGAAGAAGGTTAAGGAAATACCGGTAAAGATGCGTGAAAGGGAAGAAGGAGTTTCTTCAATTTCACCTAAGAAGTCCATTTATTATATGGTTAAGGTAACACTGGCTATATTTCTTGTAGCTTTAAGAAGATATTAATAATCAGTTTTGGGTAATTACTGATTATTAGTATGGAATTTATCAAATATACAAATACACCTGTATTTTTACGGAGGAGATTATGACATTAAAACTGCAGATTATTTTGGCGGTAGCGTTGCTGTTGGTATTTATACTGCTGGTTAATCAGGTTAGAAAAGAGAAACTGGATTTAAAATATGCACTGCCTTGGATGACTTTGCTGGTAGGCTTGTTGATTATTGACATGTTTCCGGGGATTACTGAATGGCTTGCAGGAGTTATGGGAATTACACTTCCTATAAATATGCTTATGCTGTTGGGACTTGCTTTTTCTGTAACTATTATTTTCTTTTTAACATCAATGATGTCTAAAGAGATTGATAAGCAAAAGCAGCTTGCTCAGGAGCTTGGATTGTTAAGAAAAAGAGTTGCTGAGCTTGAAAAGAGGATTAAGCAAGAAGAGGTGAAAGAGTTATGACAGATAAAATAAAAAATGCAGGCTTTGTTTTTAGAATGTTTATGATACAAAACAGGGGATACTTTGCAATAGGAATTTCGACTATAATATTGTTAATGTACTGGCTTTTAAGATATTTTAAGGCTGATATAGATACGGTAAATGATACATATATGGGTATTAAAGCCTTTTATTGTATATTGGCAGTTGTAGCATTTATATTCAGTATAGGATTAGGTATCGTAATAAAAAGAATGAAAGAGTTAAATTGGCAAGTACTGATGTTTGTTATTACTATGTCGTTAGGTTTGCTTTATATGTTTGTGCTTCCACCATTTGGTTCACCGGATGAGTCTTCTCATTTTGCATCAGCATATAGAGTTTCCAATACTATTATGTTTAAAGATGTTATTGACGAAAATGGTAAAGTACTTGTTCGTAATGGTGATATATCACAAAATATAACAGCCTATCCAACGGTAAATTCATATAAGTATATCATATCAGATTTTTTTAAGACTGATAAAAGCAATGGGGTTTTGCCTCATTATTCAGAATGTGTAAAAACCACGCCAATGGCATATCTGCCTCAGGCATTAGGTATTACAGTGGCAAGATTGTTAAATCTTGGGTATATCGGTCTTGTAATGATGGGGCGGTTGTTCAATTTGACTGCTGTATCTATATGTATGTCTTTTGCAATTAAATGGATTCCTTTTGGAAAACGACTTATATTTGTATTGGGTACATTACCAATGACAATGAATTTAATATCTTCATATTCATATGATGGTTTTATAATGGCTATGAGTTTTATGTTTATTGCATATTGTGGTAAATTAGCATATGAAAAAGAAATAGTGGAGACTAAGGATATAGTTATTATTGCCTTATTATTAGCATTATTAGCACCATGCAAGATTATATATGCGCCAATTGTCGGTGTATGTCTTATTGTTAAGAAGTCAAAGTTTAGCAGCACTAAGCAGTATTTGTTGAGTGTATTAGTAGTGGCAGTGGCAGTGGTTGGTGCTATGATTATTGTAAATGCAAGTGTACTTACTTCTTATGTATCAGCAGATACATCAGATGCAGTGGTAAGCTGGTCAGGGGAGCAGATGTATACAATATCATATTTGTTAGAAAATCCAAATGAGTTTATAGGTATAATGGTAAATACTATAAAAGAGATGACTAACACTTATTAT
The DNA here is from genome assembly GCA_045603305.1 of Lachnospiraceae bacterium. Lineage (GTDB taxonomy): Bacteria > Bacillota > Clostridia > Lachnospirales > Lachnospiraceae > JAFRXK01. The sequence continues at coordinate 27,543 of JAZULV010000011.1, forward strand.
AGAATGATGATTGGTACTTCTTTAGGAAGTTTGGATCCGGAATTAATGCTTGATAATAAATTTATATATAGTTTTACGGCTCTTTTAATTTTGTCAATAGTTCCTGTGGCAGGAGAGAAGCGATATAAAGTGTCTGGTATAACCAATATATGGAGTGTGTTTTTGTTTGTATTAATGAGTTTGCTTATTTTGTTTTCTATGTTGATAGCATGGACACCAATTGGATATGGATGTATTGCAGGTGTTCAGGGAAGATATTTTATACCGATAGTGCCACTTGTCTTGCTGCCAATATGCAACAATAAGTGGTTTATGTTGAATATTAATCCGTCAAAGTTTATAATATATGCTACATGTATAGGTAATCTTCTTGTATTGTTCAGAATGTTTTCGTGCGTGATAATGAGCGCATAATATACACAACAGGATATTGTATATGGTGTTAATGACTGCTTTACGCAGATGAAATATAGTGATATAATTTATAAATGTATTTTTAGAAAGGATTGGTAAAATGGGTAAAATTAAAGTAACAAGATGTGATATTGAAGGTTTATGTGTAATAGAGCCATCTGTATTTAAGGATGAGCGAGGATATTTTATGGAAACATATAATTATAATGATTTTAAAGCGGAAGGACTTGATATGATATTTGTACAGGATAATCAATCCATGTCTACAAAGGGGGTATTAAGGGGACTTCATTATCAGAAGGAATTTCCACAGGGTAAGCTTGTTCGTGCAGTAAGAGGAACTGTGTTTGATGTTGCAGTTGATCTTCGTGCTGATTCAAAGACTTATGGAAAGTGGTTTGGTGTTGAACTTTCTGCAGAGAATAGGAAGCAATTTTATATTCCGCAAGGATTTGCACATGGTTTTATAGTTCTTTCTGACGAAGCTGAATTCGCTTATAAATGTACAGATTTTTATCATCCGGGCGATGAAGGCGGACTTGCATGGAATGATCCTGAAATTGGTATTGAATGGCCGATAGAAGAAGGAATGCAGCTTATTATTTCTGAAAAAGACCAGAAATGGGGCGGACTTAAGGATACATTTAAGTTCTAAAAGCACCTTTAATTAATATATAGTAAAGGGTAATTATAATGAATAAAGTGAAGTTTAGTCTTTTAAAAATATGTTTAGCAATAATTGCATTATATATTGTTTTTTGCGCTGTGTTTATTTTTATTGCTCAGTATCAGATGAAATACACAGCGGATGAAGAATTTGTGATAGCAGATGAAAGCTCTACTGTATTAGGAGAGTTATATGATGGAACTGAAGTAGTGCAGACATATATACCATCATTACAGTATATTCGAGGCGTTAATATACTGTTTTCAACCTATGGCAGAGAGAATACAGGAACAGCTGTTGTCAGCATAGTAGATCCGGCTGATTCAGAGGTTCTTTGTGAAGAAACTGTTGAATTATCAGATGCAGAGGACAATCAGTGGTATGAAATTAAATTTTCAGAACCGGCAAACACCAAGGATATTCAGGGCGAGTATGTTGAAATACATGTTATTTTTGTCGATGGAGAACAGGGTAATGCCGTAACAATGAGCTGTAAGCTTATATCTGATAATACACTTAAGCTTATGGTTAATGGAGAGATTGTTCAAAATTCATATTTATGTATATCAGTTATTGAAAACAATGATTCTGCACTTGCACCATTTTACATCCCTGTATTTATTGTTGTAGGATTAATGATGGCAGTTTATTTCGTATGCCTTCTGTTTAAGGAAAAAAAGAATAAGATCACTGGTGGCGTTAAATTTGTTCATATGCTTAATAGATATAGCTTTCTTATGAAACAGCTTGTATCAAGAGATTTTAAAACCAAGTACAAAAGATCTATACTTGGTGTATTATGGAGTTTTTTAAATCCACTCCTTACCATGGCTGTACAGTACGCTGTATTTTCAAGATTATTCAGGTTTAATATACCGAATTATCCGGTATATCTTCTTACAGGTATTGTGTTTTTTAATGGTTTTTCTGATGCAACCAGTCAGGCCATGTATGCGATTGTAGGAAATTCATCGCTGATTACTAAGGTATATGTACCAAAATATATTTATCCTATATCAAAGGTGTTATCTACTTCGATAAACTTATTGTTTTCACTAATGCCATTAATGATAGTATCTCTTTGTACAGGTGTAAAGATTACCCCGGCATTATTAATGGTACCATTTGGACTCATATGCGTAATATTATTCACTATAGGTGTATCCTTTGCACTGTCATCAGCAATGGTGTTTTTCAGGGATATCCAGTTCCTGTGGGGAGTGTTTACAATGATTTGGATGTATGCAACTCCTATAATATATTCTCTTTCAATTTTAGAGGGAACGATTATGTATAAGTTGCAGGTAATCAATCCTATGTACCATTATATTACATTTTTCAGAACGCTTATAATTTCAGGAACTTCTCCTGAGCCGGTGGAATATCTGTTTTGCATTGGGTTTGCAGTAGTAGCCATGCTTTTTGGCGGATTGCTGTTTAAGAAGACGCAGGATAAATTTGTGCTTTATATCTAGGTGTTCATTGGAGGAATAATTATGGTTATGGTTAAGGTTGAGAATGTGTCAATGCGTTTCGTTATGGCAAATGACAGAATTAGTAGTATCAAAGAATTTATCACAGCCTTTTTAAAGAAGAAGCTTAAATTTAAAGAATTCTGGGCATTAAAGGATGTGAGTTTTGAAGTAAATAAGGGTGAGGTTGTTGGAATTGTTGGTAGAAATGGTGCAGGAAAAAGTACTATATTAAAAGTAATATCAGGCATACTTAAACCTACAACAGGAAATGTGGAGCGAAAAGGTAATGTCGTACCGATGCTGGAATTAGGTTCCGGTTTTGACTATGATTTAACCGGAAGAGAAAATGTTTTTCTTAATGGCGCAATACTAGGTTATTCAGAGGAATTTTTAAATCAGAAGTACGATGAAATTTTAGAGTTTTCGGAGCTTGGAGAGTTTATTAATATTCCTATTCGTAACTATTCTTCGGGAATGTTAATGAGACTGGCATTTTCAATTGCAACTGTTGTTCAGCCGGAGATATTGATTGTTGATGAGATACTTGCAGTAGGAGATGAAAATTTCCAGAGAAAAAGCAAAGCGAGAATGCTTGAACTTATGACCGGTGGGACAACCGTACTGTTTGTATCACACAGTCTTGAACAAATTAGGGAAATGTGTGACAGAGTAGTATGGCTGGATAGTGGAACTGTTAAAATGGTCGGGCCAGCACAAGAAGTCTGTGATGCATACCAGTTATAAATTGCTTTGTACTTATTAAGGAGTGTTAATGCTGTATGTATAGTTTTGATGTATCAGTTTCAGATGAAAAATTATATATGGAGATATGCAGGAAAGTCGGAAATATGTTTATGGACATAAATGAGAACGAATGCAGTTTAGAAGATATAGCAGATGTATTTTCTGTATATTACAATCATTTTGCAGGGAAGAGGATACCTGATAAATGGCAGTGTTACGAAGAAGTTTATCAGAAAAGTCCGGAGCATGTTTATTTATCATATATTGTTACAAACGCAACATATGATAAAGGCAGAGTATTGCTTTTTACTCATAATTTTTCAAGAACCGGTGCACCGATGATTTTGCTGGATGCAGCTAAGGTGTTAATGGAGTTAGGATATGCGGTTGTCGTGATTTCCGGAGAGACAGGTGATTTGTTACCATTATACCTTGAAAATGGAGTAAGTTGTATTATTATTCCGGGAGTTGCAGACGGTGATAAATTTTCGAAAAACATTTTGTTAAGGCTTGCAGAAGGTTTTGATATGCTGTTTGTTAATACTGGTGTAATGGGACACATAATAGAAGCTTTTAATGGCAGCGACAAAAAGGTCTTTTGGTGGTTCCATGAGAGAAAGAGCGAAATAGAAGCGTTAGGTGGACTTGCGTATCTTCCTGAGCGACTGAAAGATAATGTTACTGCTGCTGTAGTATCAGAGTGTCTCAAGGATGAACTTAAGAAAGATGGCATTAACTACAAATTTACCAGTTTAGAAGGTTATGTGCCAGATCTGAAGGATAATATTACTAGAAAAAGAAATAAAATTAATTTTGTTATATGTGGAGTTGTTTGTGAGCGAAAAGGATATCATGTTTTACTTCAAGCGATTGACAAACTCGGAGTAGAGAAATTAAAGGATGTAGTTTTCTGGATGGTAGGCAAGCCTGATGACAGAGCAATGGTCGAGGCTATAAATATAGCGGAAGAGAAATATGATATACATTACTATGAGGCGTTATCCAGAGACGATGTTTATGAGTTATATAAGAAATGCGATTGCTGTATTGTACCATCTCTGTTTGAGCCACTTCCTTTAGTTGCGTTAGAAAGCCTGTCATGTGGATGCTTTGTAATATGCAGTGATGCAGTTGGGGCTTCCAGATATTTCACAGACGATTTAATGGAGCTGACTTATCGGGATTGTAATGATGCTACTGCACTTGCTGATAGGATAGAATATGTTATTTCAGCACAGAACAGATATGATGAATGGTCAAGAAGCGGACGTTTTGTATATGAAAAGGTATTTACATGGCACAAATTCAAAAGTCGTATAGCCAAAATAGCAGATGATAGTATCAGAGGCAGGACAGATAAGCGGACAACAATTTTCGATATGAAGAAAATTGAATCGGTTAGCGCTGTCGAGGTGTGCAGAGAGAAAGAAGTCTGCTTACAGCAATACTTTGAAGAAAGACTGTTATTAAACAGCAGAATACAGATAAATGAACTAAAACGTATACAGGATATAAAAGACGAGTATATATTATGGGCGGATAAAGCAATTGCCAATAAGGATGAGGTTATCGACTGGAAGGATAGAACTATAGCCTACAAGGAAGAGATTATTTCTAAGAAAGATGAAGTAATAGATTCTAAAGAAGATAAGATAACACAGACAGAGGCTTATTGCGATATGCTGAAAAAAACAATTGGAGATAAAGAAGAAAAAATTAGACAAACAGAAGCCTATTGCAATATGCTTGAAAAAACAATTGAAGATAAAGAAGATAAGATAACACAGACAGAAGCTTGGGCTGAATTACAAAAGAAAGAAAAAGAACAGTTTGAAATAGAAGTTCTTAAACTCAGAGAAGAAGTTAATAGTAGTATTTACTTAAGGCTTAAGAGAAAATTTAACAACATAAAGGATAGAAAAGAGGAGTAATATGAGCAAGATTCAGAAAATCGGCGCATTAGCAAAATTATGTGTAAAAAAACCAAAGACTATAGCGAAGGGTGCAGTTTATTTAGCGAAATATGGCATAGTTGGTTTTTCACAGAACATGAAGAGCAGAGCAACATATGAGACTGATATGCAGAGAGAGCATGATAAAAGAGTTCATATACCTGGTTCTGTTTACGGTAATATTAAATTTTCTGTTGTTGTACCGGTGTATAATGTCGAGATTAAATGGTTAAAAAAGGCGATTAATTCTGTTGAAGCTCAGACTTACGCTAACTGGGAGCTTTGTCTAGTTGATGATTGCTCTACAGATGAAAAAGTTGGGAAATATTTAAATTCTGTTGATAATGAAAAAATAAAAGTTAAATTTATGGAAAAAAACAGTGGTATATCAGTGGCAACTAATGCCGGAGTTAAGATGTCTACTGGTAAATATATTCTTCTTATGGATAATGATGATGAGATAGATCCTTATGCATTAGAAGAGTTTTATAAGTGCATCATTGCAACTGACGCTGATATTGTATACAGTGATCAGGATATAATTGATATGGACGGAATACATTCAGCACCATTATTTAAACCGGACTGGTCACCGGACTTGTTCCGTTCGCAGATGTATCTTGGGCACTTGATTGGCTTCAAAAAAGAATTGTTTGACGAGGTTGGCGGATTTAGAAGTGAATACAATGGTAGCCAGGATTATGACTTGCTTCTTAGAATGACTGAAAAGACAAGTAAAATAGAGCATATAAGCAAAGTTTTATATTCATGGCGCTCGCTGCCTACTTCTACGGCAACAAATGCCGAATCTAAACCATATGCTCAAACAGCCGGACTTTATGCTGTTCAGGCACATCTCGATAGAGTGTATGGTGAAGGAAAAGCAGTTGCAAACGAGACGGAAGCATTGTTTGTATATGATGTAAGATATAAAATAGAAGGAAATCCTAAAGTATCTATAATTATACCTACAAAGGATCATGCGGATGATCTTAAAGCAGCAATTGACAGCATAGTAGAGAAAACAACATATAAAAATTATGAAATCATAATACTAAATAATAATTCAGAAGAAAAAGCGACATTTGAATATTTTGAGCAGCTAAAAAAAGAGCTAGATAATGTCATTATTGAGGATGCTTTATATTCATTTAACTGGTCAAAGCTTAATAATCATGGTATCAAGCTTGCAACCGGCGATGTGTTCCTGTGCCTTAACAATGATGTAAAGGTTATCAATGGTGAGTGGCTTGAAAGAATTGTTGAAAAGGTTATGCGTGATGATGTAGGAACAGTAGGTGGTCTGTTGCTTTATGAAGACGATACTATTCAGCATGCAGGTATTATTGCAGGTATGGGAGGCTGGGCAGACCATGTGTTTAAGGGGATGAAGCCTATTCATTTTGGAAGTCCGTTTGTGTCTCCTTTAGTTACAAGAAATGTTACTGCTTGTACAGGAGCATGTCTTGCCTTTTCAAGAAGTTTGTACAATAAGATAGGTGGTTTTGATGAACGCTTTATTATTTGTGGAAGCGATGTTGAGCTTAGTATCAGGGCATCACAGGCTGGCTACTATAATATTTATGACCCATATATAAATTTATATCATTATGAATCAAAGAGCAGGGATTCATATATACCAGAGATAGATTTTGACTTATCATACCATATGTATGCTCCGTATCGTAAAAAAGGAGATCCGTTCTATAATAATAATTTGGATTATATGTCATGTGTTCCTGCAGTGGCATCAATGCCTCAATTTACAGAAGCAGAAGATAATTCAGTGCTTGATGTCAGAATTCCGGAAATAGAGCCTATGAGATTCCGTGTAGTTAAGACTGAAAGAAAACGAATTAATATTATTGTGCCATCTATTAATGTTGAGCATGTATTTGGTGGAATTGCTACAGCTCTGAAGTTTTTTGATAAGTTAACTGAAAATCTTACCGGATGGGATAAGAGAATAATATTATCAGATGCAACACCAAATAAGCAGGCAATAGAGCAGTATTCTGGCAAATATAAATTTGTAAGCTGTGAAAAGAATTGTTTTGATGCAAAACAGATAGTACCTTTTGCAGATAGAAATGGTAAGACTCTACCAGTTTCAGATAAAGACATATTTATTTTTACCGGCTGGTGGACTGCATATTGCGTTCAGGAGGAATACCATAACCTTGAACGAGATGGAAAGCTAAGTCCAAATCCTTTTATATACTTCATTCAGGATTATGAGCCAGGTTTTTATCCATGGTCAACCAGATATATGATGGCTGATTCTACTTATAAATGTAACTACAAGCAGATTGCAGTGTTTAACTCAAAAGAACTTAGAACGTTTTTTGAAAATAATAATTATAGTTTCTATAAGAAATTTGAATTTGATCCATTATTAAATGCCGGTTTGAAAGAAAGAGTTTCAAGTCTTGGCAAGAAGATAAATAAGAAGAAACAGATTCTTGTATATGGAAGACCTGGAACCGCAAGAAATGCATTTGAGCTTTTAGTTGCGGCATTGAAAAAGTGGGTTGAAATATACGATGATGCTGAAGAATGGAATATTATATCTGCAGGAGAGGCTCATTCTCCGGTTGAAATTGGCAATGGAATGAGGTTATGTTCTGCCGGCAAGCTTTCAATTGAAGAATATGCATCGGTGTTAGAGGAATCATATGCAGGAATTTCTCTCATGGTATCTCCACATCCGAGTTACCCTCCTCTTGAAATGTCAGTATTTGATGTTAAGGTTATTACCAATACTTATGCCAATAAAGATTTAACAACATTTAATGATAATATTATTTCGTTAGAGGATTCAAGCGCGACTAATATTGCTATGAAGCTTGCGGAGATATGTAATAATTATCAGCCGGTAGTAAAGCATACAGTAGTTAATGATAGTTATTGTAACGGCAGTGAAGTATTTGGATTTATTGATGAATTAGTAGATATATGTGAGAAGTCTGTGTAATATTTATGAGGATATAATGAGATGAAAAAAGAATCATTGATTTATGGTATTAGAAAAAAGTTAATTAAGTTACTTGCTGGGTGTTTAAGCATTATATTGATATTTGTCTCAGGTGTTTTCTTTTATGATGATATGGACTTTATAACTTCTGTCGGAATTAAGATGCAACGATTAAGAGGTGGTGAATGGAAGACATTTGGAGATTTGTACGCTGCTAATGAGGCAGTGGCTGTTGTAGGTCAAATTGTTGAGGGGACAGTTGTTGAACAGGAGTTTGAATTTACTGAAGCCATGCTTGAGTATGATATTTTATGTTTTGCTGTATATGCAGCAACATATAACAGAATTAATAAAGGCACAATATCTTTTTTAGTTGAACAGGATGATTATAGTTATAAGTATGATATGGATATGTCTTCGGTAAAGGATAACGATTATATTAAATTTTTAGTTGATACGAACAAGTTTAAACCGGGGAAAGCAGTAATAAAGTGTTACTCGGATGAGGCTACACCCGGAAACGCAATTACGGTATATATCACTACCTGTATTGGATATAGTGATTCTGTAGAAATAAATGATGTAGAAATGCCGTATAACTTAAAAATGAAAATATACGTTCCGTTCTAAAAAAGTAAGGAGGATAAGTGCTGGATGAAAAGTAAACTGAAGAATATATGTCTAGCAATAATATATTTTCTGACTCTGTTGTTTTTTATGTTCAAAATGTTTTATTATTCATCAGAAGTAGGGGGCTTCCCTGATGAAGACTGTCATATAGGTTATGTCATATATTTAGAGACAAGCAATGAGATTATTCCTGATTTTAACGAAATGCCGTTATACAAAGCTTGCGGTCAGCAGGGAGACTATACAATATATCAGCCGTTGGAGAATACACATAATTATTTAGGCCACCCACCACTTTATTATCATATAATAAGGCTTAGCAATTGTGTAAAAGTAAGTGATAGTGGTGATATTTTAGTTAATTTGCATGGGATGCGTAAATTTAATATTCTAATTATGTCATTTACCATGGCGGCAATCTTTATGATTGGATATACGAGGATAAAAACGCATACTGATAAGATATTGCCGCATGCTGTATTTAGTGTTGCTGCTGTATCGGTTCCAATGCTGGCTTATGTATGTGGAGGCATAAATAATGACAATTTGGTGCTGGTAGGAGTAACTGTATTTATGGCAGGTGTGCTTCGATACTTTGAAGATGATAAAGGTATATTAACATATTGTATCGTTGGCATAGGTTTTATGATAGCATGTCTTTCAAAACTGACGGCAGGAGAGATGTTAGGTTTTGCACTGCTTGTCATATTAATAATGGATTATATTAGAAATAAGAATTTAAAATTGATAATAAATCCAAAATTTGCAGCAACATTGATTTTATATTTATTACCGGTTATATATTTGCTTATACTTCATGTAAGATTTGGGACGATACAGCCGACATTAAAGTCTATTGATTTTGAGTATTACATGAGTACAGGCTTCTATGTTCCTATAGAAAGACGAAGTGTGGTTGCCTTTATTGATTATTTCAAATATTTCTGGCCTCATTTACTTAATACATGGGTAATATTATATGGACATACGATATGGATTGGAAAATATAATACCTCAGTAGAGGCATTAGGGTTTATTATATTATTGTGTGTGTTTGTTGTATACACGTTACTATGCATGGATAAGAAGAGAAAGTATGACGCTTGTTTTGCCGGAATTATGGTTGGTGTTCTTGTTACGGCATTTAGTCAGTATATTAATGGATACAATTCATATATCGAAAACGGATATATGGGTGGATATCAGGCAAGATATTATCTTGCAGTTATACCATTTTTTGCATTGGCAAACGCCTTGTTTCTGACAGAGTTAGAGGGGGGGATGATTGCTGAGAGAAAGTGGATGAAAAGAATTTTGGTAGTAGCAGAATTAGCATATATATATTTGTTAATATATGGTGATTTTGTGTATTTCTTGTTAAATGATACGTTGAGAAAATTCTAGCGTGTAATACGGAAGGAGAGCAAGCAAAGATGAAACTTATTATTCAGATACCATGTTATAACGAAGCAGAAACCCTTACAATTGCCCTTAACGATTTGCCAAAGCATATTGACGGTATTGATGAGATAGAATATCTCATTATCAATGACGGAAGTAAGGATGATACTGTTAAGGTTGCAAAGGAATGGGGCGTAAATTACGTAGTTAGTTTTAAGAAGAACAAAGGTCTTGCTAAGGGCTTTATGGCAGGTCTTGATGCCTGCTTAAGAAATGGAGCAGATATTATTGTTAATACTGATGCAGACAACCAGTATGTTGGTGAGGATATTGAAAAGCTGGTACGTCCTATTTTGGAAGGCAAGTCTGATATCGTAATCGGTGAAAGACCTATAGACCAGACAGAGCATTTTTCACCACTTAAAAAGAAGCTTCAGCACCTTGGAAGCTGGGTAGTAAGAAAGGCCTCAAGGAGTGATATTCCAGATGCTCCAAGCGGATTCAGAGCTTACAGCCGTGACGCAGCAATGAGACTCAATGTAGTTAACGAATATACTTATACCCTTGAGACAATTGTTCAGGCAGGAAGAAGTAAGATTCCTATGGAGTCCGTTCCGATTCGTACAAATGGTGAGCTCAGACCTTCAAGACTGTTTAACAGCATGTTTGGTTATGTTAAGAAATCAATGCTTACTATTTTAAGAGCATATATGATGTATAAGCCGCTTATGGTTTTCACTGCTATCGGAAGCGTTATTTTCCTTTTAGGCGCTGCAATCGGTGTAAGATTTTTAGTATATTTCTTCATGGGTGCCGGAGCCGGTCATATTCAGTCGCTTATACTTTGCAGTACGCTTATGTTACTCGGATTCATGACATTTATTGTGGGTCTGCAGGCAGATTTAATTGCTGCTAACAGAAAGATACTTGAGGATGTACAGTATCATGTCAGAAAGCTTGACTATGATGGTGCAAAGGCAAGAGAAGACAATAAGGAAGATTAATTTCAGAGGTGTGTTATGCTGGAATTTGCAAAAGGAAAAAAGATTCTTTTTATAACGACTAAAAATCTTGATTACATTCGTAATTCCCAGGAGATATATGAACTGGGAAAGATATCAGAGTTTACTGATGTAATCGGTTTTAAGGATAAAAGCTATCCGAAGAGACTGCTAAAAGTATACTGGTCATTGCTTACGAAGAAAGTAAAGAAATATGATATGGCGTTTATTGGCTTCGCACCTCAGCTTATTCTGCCTTTCTTTGGTTTCAAGTTTAGAAAGTGTGAGGTTGCAATTGATTTTTTCATATCAATGTATGATACATTATGCTGTGACCGTAAAAAGTTTGGACCAAAGAGTATTCCGGGAAGGCTGTTGAAGGCAATAGATAAGAGGACTTTGAAAAAGGCTGATTATATAGTTGCTGATACAAAAGCACACGGAAAGTATTTTGCAGAAGAACTTGGTGCAGATGAAGAAAAACTGGAAGTGCTTTATCTTGAAGCTGATAAAAGCATCTACAGGCCAATGGATATAGATAAAGACAAGAGTAATAAAGGCAGATTTACAGTGCTTTATTTCGGAAGCATACTTCCTCTGCAGGGAATAGATATAGTGCTTGGAGCACTAGATATTTTGAAGGATAGAGAAGATATGTACTTCTATGTAATTGGTCCTATAGGAGCTGAATATACAAAACCTTTATCTGAAAACATTGAGTATATATCCTGGCTTTCCCAGGAAGACCTGGCTGAGCATATTGCTGTATCAGATTTATGTCTTGCAGGCCATTTCAACGGATGTATCGAGAAAGCAAGAAGAACCATACCGGGTAAGGCCTATATATATGAGGCAATGGGCAAACCAATGATACTTGGTGATAATCCTGCTACAAGAGAATTATATGATGAAAGCATGCAGGGGATATATTTTGTGCCAATGAGCAATGCAGAAGCATTAGCTGAAAAAATAAGTGATATTTCTTTAATGCATTAATGAATAAAAAACACCTGATAGTCAGATTAAATATTCTTTTTGTGAGTTATCAGTAACTCGTTAAAAATTATGTTTATCTGATTATCAGGTGTTTTTTAAGAGATAAGCATGTCTGTCTGCTCTGTGTTCTTTCTCCATTTTAGTGGTTCAGTACGATATTTTCTTATTAATGATATATTTAAGTAATCGTATTGCAAAAAGTTGGTGTTATTATCCGGATAATTCTTATCAAGTATTCGTTTGTGATTTTTGTTATTAAAAAAGTCACTAAAGCTAAGCATATAGCACAAAAGACATTTATATCGGCTTTTTTCATAATGCAGCCACTTAACATAGTCTTTGCTCATTTCCTTGTCTAAATGGTATCTTATGAATTTTTCATTTGGAGGGGTACCGGCAGCACAAATAATTCTAAAAGCACCGGACAGTAAGTACATATTGTCTGTTGGTGTACCTTTATCGCAGCTATTAGTATAAATCAGATTGCTCTTCCTTGTAATATAGTCTGCTATAAATACACAATCTAAAAACTCAGTATTATCATTATACAAGTTAAATATATGTTCGCGTAACTTAACCCGGTTGTTGGAGTAATTAATGCAATTAGCGCATGCATAAAATAACGAATGCATACCATATGAAAACATACGGAGAGGAACGGCATTGTTATGTATGGCGTGATGAAGACCGTTCTTCATTAAGTGTTTTTTTAAACTTATTCCTGCAGAAACTGAATTAATAATTTCATCAAGTAATTTTGTCTGGTTTATTTCATTCTGGGCCCAGGTTTTTTTGCGCAGCGTAAAAGCTGTTTCACAGAAAGCCAGGACTTGCTGCCATTCAGGCTTCTGATTAATATGTGCTTCATGTGCGCATGAATCATACCAGAAGAAGTAGTATGGCTGATTTGCGGTTGCAAATTGATTAGTGGTTAATAAGGCCTTATAGTTTCGTTCAACTTCATTTTTATAAAAAAGAGAACTGTTTATAAGATAATCCCATTGTAAGTATTGTAAGCGGTACGCGGCTGTTCCATAGGTGTTAAAATATATATTTTTTCTCAGGTCATAGTTCAGAGACGAATCTTCACATAAAAGGTAGGTCAGAATATATATTGCTATAATATTATTATTTCTGTATTTAGCATCTTTGTTTTTTGATAACTGAATCAGATAATTGATTAATTCTTTCTTTTTAGCTATATCAAGATGTATGATTAATATTATTGAAAAAATCAACAGTTCCTCGTAAAAACCATCCTGCAAATTGACAAGATCGTTATTTTGACTTTCTGAAATCTGGCCTATTTCAATAATTTTTTGGAAAACTTTATGTGGAGAGATAGTACCTTCAGCATTAATTTTATCTGCTTCGTATAACGCATAAAACAGTAACCGGTATGGTTTTACTAAAAATTTATATTGCTGTTTAGTTGCAAGCAGATAATATTTATGTTTGTTTTCTTTAAATTGTATAATATCCTGTTTAAGACTGTGGCAGGAAGGATATTTCTTATATATGTTTTCTATGTCACGAAGACTAAAAGTGGTCATTTTTAGAGGCTATCTCTGCTAATTGTCCATAATAATTAAGAATATCATTAACTGTGTATTCTGTATTTTGGCATATGTTTCTTAAACTGTTGGTAACATAATTGTCAAGTGATGTTACAAGCGGCATGAAAACAACCTTTGACTTTAATTGCTTTTCGTCAAAACGATAATTAGGCATACTATGCTTGATTAATATGACAATGATATGCTGATATTCCATTGCACGAACAGAATTCTCTCTTGCTTCGTCATATTTTGAACGATAATCTGCCTGTTTTGACTGGTAAGTATAGTCGGCCCATTTTTCCATAAGCAGATATAACAGGGGCTGTTTTTTTACTTCACTCAGGATGTCACATGCTAAATCAGTGATGCTTCTGCCGTTTGCACCGGTAAATATTTTATGCCAGAAAAAATCTGTCTTAATATAGCTTTGGATTTCTGTCATGGATATGTGTTTTGTCGGAGAATAAGTGCTGCTGTAATATTCTTTGTTAATTTCAGGACTAAATAAGAATTTAGCTGCAGCCTTTGAACTTCTGTCAAGCAGATTAGATATTTCTTTTTTTATCTTATCATCTTTCAATGTATCTTTTGATAAAAACAACTTGTTATATAGCCATTTATCTAAGGCATCGACGAATAATTTTTTAGGTAAAAGGTCATGTAGATTATTATCCTGAATCCAATTCTTTAAGCAGTATGCGAACAGACAGTTTCTGCCTGTTACGTTTTGGCTTATGGTTTTTGCTTTATTAAACAGACATCTTTCAAATGCCTGGCTTAAATCTCCTTTGTTTTTAAATTCTAAGTCACTAATGAAGTGAAATTTATATATTTTATATCCTTCTGAATGAGTTGGAGAAGGAGCTGTTTTGGCTAAAACTTTACATAGCAGCTTGGCTTTTTCTTTAATAATATCAGCACTGCTGAACTCATTAATATTTATTGTTCTTTCATTATTGATAGATTTAGCGTGAATTAAGTCGTATACGTCTTCGTCAGATAATAATTCATAAATATATTCAGTCATATTATAGCTCCTTTCGTAAATAACTATGATGCAGACAATCAAACAGTTTTGTCCCCAATTTCAGTTGCGCAGTTATTAAAAAATACAGTACCATAATATTGTCAGCTGTTATTTTGATTATATTGTTTTTAAGTTGTAAAATCAATTAGTATTATTGCAAAAAATACGATATTATGGAAGGTAATGCAAAATGGTGAAAATTGTTGTAACATTTGGTTAAAAAACTGGAAAAACGATATTGATACAGCAAACAGAGGCCGAATTAGTAGGACAAGTAATTAAAGTATATTTAGTTTAGGAGAATGCTACACAAGCAGCTTCTTAGTTGCATAAATTGTGCAGAAGATGAATTATTAGACGGATGTGATACGGTAATATAATTTCAGACATCTGATAGTTTTGACGGAACATATATGCGAATACTTCAAATCCTTTTAGGATTGAATTTTCGGAACTCGATGCAGTGAGGATTGAATTTGCACTAATAACTGCGAAGCTGATAATTTGTTGTTATTTTAGAAAAACGACATCTTTACAGTTAATTAAATCTTAAACACACTAAAAACAACAGGGGTAATTATGGTAACATGGCATTTACCTGTAATGAAAAAAGGATTGTTTTGTATGAAACAGATACCGATTGGAAAATATATCAAACAGCGGTATTGACCTATGTTGATTAATTTGTATTACAAAAATAAACGATTGGTTAATAATTAATAAATCAAAAGAACAAAATCGACATATCATTTGGTATATTTTACAAGATAAATTTTAACTAAAGAACTGTACTTTTGTGCAAAATAGTGATATCATAAACAAAGTTGGTTTTATTTACATATTTTTTTACAAAAGGAGGTATATAATGAAGCTTTCGTCTAAGACCGGAATCATAACCCTAGTGCTGCTGATAATCTTTTCTATATCAGGATATGTATTGGCTGATGAGAATATTGGTTTTCCTGTAAGTACAGAATTTGTTAATGATGGTGAAGTGTTAACACTTGCTGCTGAAGATTTTTTGGATAGTGAGAATCTTGTAAGTGATAATGCTGATATCGAAATTGACGATGAAACTTTATGTACATATGTACAGAGCGACAGTATAACTGAGACTACAGAAGCTGTTACAGCAGAGGATGAGACAACAGAGGAAGCTGCCGAAGATGTATCCGAAGAGGTTACAGCCGAAGCAGAACCAAGCAGTGAAGTTGAAACAGAACCTGTAACAAGTGAAGCAGAGTCAGGCAGTGAAACTGAAGCGGAGACAGTATCAAGTGAAGCAGAACCAAGCAGTGAAGTTGCATCAGAACCTGTAACCGATGAAACAGAACCGGACAGTGAAACTGAAACAGAGCCAAGTAATGAAGTTGTTGCAGAATCAGAGGCTGTTGTTGAAACAGAAGCTGCTGTTGAAACAGAAGCTGCTACCGAATCTGAAACAACAGAAGCTGTAATTCCTGAAAGTGAAGAGACAGTTGCATCTGAAGAGATTGAGACAGAATATGTTACTTTAGATGACGCAGGTGTTGATGTAGAAGTTAACTCCGGGATTTCCAGCAGTACACAGGTTGAAATGTCAACAGAGTGCGAAAGTCCGATATATACTATGCCTTCTACAGAGATAAATACTCCAACTGCAATAGGTGTAGAGGCAGCGACAGTGGCTGACACAGTAGGGCTGGGTACAGGCACAAATACCATTATTGGCAGTGTCGGAGATAGTGCTGCATCACATGAAGGTTTGGCACATAAGATAACTGAAGAAGATAAAAAGGATATAGTATATGTTTATGAAGAAGGTGCTACATATACTATGCTTACAAGCAGTAACAGAGGACCTGTATCATCTGTATACGCAATGCCTAACAAATACATTAACACAGGTAACTTAAAAAGTGATTTAATTAGGATTGCAGCAGGCCAGGTAGGCTATTACAGAAAAGAAGGCACAAATACAAAATATGGAATTTGGTATGGATATCCTAACAGTGCCTGGTGCGCAATGTTTGTAAGCTGGTGCTCAAATCAGGCAGGAATTTCCAAAGATGTTATTAAGCCTTTCTGCAGATGTTCATCAGAAGCTGCATGGTTTAAGGAAATTAAAAGATGGAAGGAACCTGCAGGATATACACCGGTTGAAGGCGATATTATTTTCTTTAACTATAAAGGTAGCAGAATAAATCATGTCGGTATCGTAACCGACACTAAGAACGGCAATGTGTATTGTATTGAAGGTAATCATGCAGATGCTGTTGATATTACTTGTCATAAGCTTACTGCATCATATATTACCGGATATGGTAAGCCGTCATATTCAAGTCAGACATCAAAGGTTAAATATAATGTACATGTAGAAAGTTACGGATGGCTTGATTATGTACTTGAGGGAGAAACATCAGGTACAACAGGCGAAGGTCTGCGTGCTGAAGCTGTAAGCATCAAATTATCAGATGATTTAAAGGGTAAAGGCGGTATTTCTTATCGCGTGCACGTGCGCAAACACGGCTGGTTGCCATGGGCATCAAATGGTGCTGAAACAGGAACTACAGGAGAGAGCAGAAGAATTGAAGCTGTTGAGATCGTATTAACAGGCAAGCTTGCTGATCAGTACGATATTTATTACAGAGCTCATGTTAGAAGTTATGGCTGGCTTGGCTGGGCAAAGAACGGTGAGATGTCCGGAACTACAGGTTTGGCTAATAGATTGGAATCTATAGAAATCGAATTGGTTAAAAAGGGCGAAAAGGCACCTGGTAGTACAGGACAGCCTTATATAAAAGGATAACAATGAAAACGGTTAATTTGTATAATTACAGATTAACCGTTTTTGTGATAAAAAAGGAGGAGTAAAGGATATGAAGAGTATTAAAAGGATTACAGCAGTTGTTTTTTTATTCAGTATAATACTTTGGGGCAGCCAGGCTATGGCATCCGATGATGAAACGCTGAATACAGTTGCGGAAACAGAAGTGGATTTCAATAGCGGGAGTGAAACAGTACAGGAAAGAGCGGTTGCCAAACCTAATATCACATATAGTATGCATATGCAGAGGTTAGGCTGGCTTGACAGTTCTTCGAACTCAGCTGTAAATGGTTCGCCGGGAGAGGGGCTAAGGGCAGAAGCGTTTATTATTAATGAAACCGGTATGTCTGACCTGAACGTTAATTACAGAGCTTATGTAGCCGGAAGCGGCTGGTCAAGCTGGGCAACTGATGGAAATATTGCAGGCACAACAGGACAGAGTAAGCCGGTAACTATTCTGCAGGTATCACTTATAGGCAGCCAGGCACAGAATTATGATATTTACTATTGTGTTTACACAACCGGCTATGGCTGGCTTGACTGGGCGAAAAACGGTACCAATGCCGGCACAGCACCTGAAATTGCCTGTAATATTGAGGCCGTAAGGATAAAAATAGTAAGAAAAGGTGAGGCTGCACCGGGCGATACAAATAATTCATATCTGGATAAGGTTAATGTTTATTATTATTCGCATATGCAGTCTATTGGGGATACTGTATTAGTCTCAAATGGCTTAGTTAGCGGATTAACTGGCCTGAACAAGCGAATGGAAGGTTTATATGTATACACTGATACCCAGGATTTAAGTATCAAGTATCGAGGCCATATAGAGAAAAAGGGATGGGGAGATTATGTATATGATGGTAGTTTATGCGGAACAATCGGAGAATCATTAAGGGTGGAAGCATTTCAAATGTTTCTTGTAGGCGATAAGAGCAAGTATTATGATATCTATTATCGAGTATATTCAGAAAGTTACGGCTGGCTCGGCTGGGCAATGAACGGAGCACCTGCAGGAACATGCGGATATGGTAAGCTTATTGAGGCTGTTCAGATTATGATTATTCCAAAGGTTCAGTCTGCACCGGGGAATACTGAAAAACCATTTATATCCTGCTCATTAGTCCAGTACTCAGCCCATGTAGAAAGTTATGGCTGGCAGAACTGGATAAAGGATTCGGGAGCTGCCGGTACCATGGGTGAGGCAAAAAGAATTGAGGCTGTTAAAATTAGCTTATCCTTTCCGCAAGCAGATTCAGGTATTAAATATCGTACCTATATACAGAGTTATGGCTGGCAGGACTGGGTATGTGACGGTGAGATTAGCGGCACAACAGGTATTGCAAAGAGGGTAGAGGCAATAGAAATAAAACTCACCGGAGAATATTCAAAAATGTATGATCTATATTATCGTACATATACGCAGAGTTACGGCTGGCTCGGCTGGGCGAAGGACGGAGAGACAAGTGGCACTACAGGTCTGGCAAAGCGAATGGAGGCAATAGAAATTGTAGTGGTTGATAAAAGATCACCTGCACCGGGAACTACCGGAGGTAACTATGTAACTGCCGGAAAAATTGGTATTGATGTGTCTAAGTATAATGGTAATGTGGATTGGGCAGCAGTGAAAGCAACCGGTATAGTAAATTTTGCAATGATCAGATGCGGAAACAGAGATTCACAAACAGGAGTGATAATAGAAGATCCTAAGTTTAAAAATAACATTGAAGGTGCAATAAAAAACAATATTCCTGTAGGTATATATTTCTATTCTCAGGCAATAACAAAAGAAGAGGCAATAGAGGAAGCAAACTGGGTAATAAGTAAAATTAATAAATACAAAATTACATATCCGGTTGTGTTTGATTTTGAACATATCGGAGAGAACAGGGTTGCTAATTTGAGTTATTCTGCAAGAAATAATATAGCAGTAGCTTTTTTAGACAGAATAAAAGCTGCAGGATACCATCCTATGATGTATGCAAGCCAGTCAGGATACAGTAGCAAGTGGAATGCAGATGTTTTTGTGAAGAATTATGATATATGGGTGGCAAGATATCGTTCTACTGATGATATTAGTACATCAGACAGAATTATTGCAGAAGTAAGGAAGGGCTTTAATGGTACCCCATATTCACTTGAGAGAGCAGATATGTGGCAGTTTACTTCGAAGGGACGAATATCGGGTATATCCGGTGATGTTGATATTAATATATGCTATAAAGATTATTAATTTAATTCTATTTGTGATATATTAAAAACAAGGGTATACTTTAAAAGCAAAATAGTTTAATATTATGATAAGGATTATCGCTGGAGTTTTATTTGATAAGACTCCAGCTGATTAATATATTAGGGCAGATTATTATATTCTGCCGGTCTGTTTGTTTATAATAAGTTTTTATGAAATATAAGAACAATTATCATATTATTAACGTATCGGAGGAAGATATGCAGTATAACATTGACTATATCAGATTAAGAGAAGATGTGCTTACAATTGCAGGCTGGGCTGCCGGAGACAGCATTGATGATGAGGTGAGCTTTGTTGTGAAGGACGCATCAGGCAATATTGTTTCAGCAGATGTTGTACCTATGAACCGTTTTGATATTACAAGAGAAATATTTAACTCTAATAGTGATAAGATGTTTGGATTTGATATCAGATTTAATAGTGCAGAGTCTGATGTATATTACCTGTGCATGAGTTGTAACGGTAAAGAAATAAAAGAGAAGTTAAGTGTATCAAAGATAAAAAAACAGGGTGGCAAAAAGAGTGTTCTGGACAAAAGTATTCAGTATTTTAAGTCCTATGGATTAAAGTCTTTTGCTGTTAAAGTCAAGAATAAATTAATGGAGAGAAAGATTCCATATGATTTATGGAGACTCATGGTTATGCCAAAGGAAGAAGAGCTTGAGAAACAGAGAAAAGAAGAATTTGAAATAACCCCTAAGTTCTCCATAGTAGTTCCTTTGTATCGTACTAACGAAGAGTTTCTTAAGGATATGATTAAGTCTGTACAGGCTCAGACATATTCAGACTGGGAGCTCTGTCTTGCTGACGGTAGTGGCAACGGGTATGAGCTTGCTACAATTGTACAGGCTTTTTCTGCTTCTGATTTGCGAATTAAATACAAAAATTTAAACGGTAATCTCGGAATAGCAGGAAACACCAATGCTGCTCTTGATATGGCAGAGGGGGACTTTATTGTTCTTCTTGACCATGATGATTTACTCACACCGGATGCACTTTATGAGTGTGCTATGGCGGTAAATGAAAATAAAAATTGTGAAGTAATTTATTCTGATGAGGACAAAGTTGACGAGGCAGGAAAGCATTACAGTGAGCCTCATTTTAAGCCGGACTTCAACATTGATTTACTTAGAAATGTAAATTATATCTGCCATTTGTTTGTGGTTAAGAGAGATATTGTTACGGCGATAAATGGTTTCAAGTCTGAGTATGACGGCGCACAGGATTATGATTTTATTTTTAGGTGTATAGAGAAGGCCGAGAAAGTAGTGCATATTCCAAAGGTGCTTTATCACTGGAGAATTTCCGGGGCGTCTACTGCCATGGATCCTGAGTCGAAACTTTATGCATTTAAAGCAGGTGCAAGAGCGATTACTGACCATTGCAGCCGTATGGGCCTTAAGGTTCATGTGCTTGAGGGAATGGTACCGGGATATTACAGAACAGTATTCGAACTTAATGACAAACCAAAGGTTTCTGTGATTATTCCTAACAAGGACCATACAGAGGATTTGGATAAATGCCTGAATTCTCTGTTTGAAATTTCGCATTATGATAATATTGAAGTTATTGTAGTTGAGAATAATAGTACTGAGGAAATTACCTTTAAGTATTATGAAGATATACAGAAAAAACATGAAAAGGTAAAAGTGGTGTTTTGGGAAGGAAAAGGCTTCAATTTCTCTGCGATTAATAATTTTGGTGCAGGGTATGCAACCGGAGAGTATCTGCTGCTTTTAAATAATGATGTTGAAATCATTAATAGCGACTGTATTGACGAACTCCTGGCTTATGGGCAGCGTGAAGATGTAGGTATTGTCGGTGCAAGACTTTTGTATGAAGACACTACTATACAGCACGCAGGAGTGGTTATTGGTTTTGGCGGTATTGCCGGACATACCTTTGTAGGCATGCACCGTGATGAAAAGTGTTATTTCCTGCGTTCCATGTGTGCCCAGGATTACAGTGCGGTGACTGCAGCATGTATGCTTGTGAGAAAGAGTGTGTTTGATGAGGCTGGCGGACTGAATGAGAACCTTGCGGTTGCCTTTAATGATATTGATTTTTGTTTGAAGGTCAGAGAGACCGGAAAACTGGTTGTGTATAACCCATATGCAGAACTGTATCATTACGAATCTAAATCAAGAGGTCTTGAGGACAGTCCGGAGAAGATTGCGAGATTTAATCAGGAAATCGAAACTTTTAAAACAAATTGGAAAGATATTTTAGAGGCGGGAGATCCTTTTTACAATCCAAATCTGACACTCAGGGATACTAATTTTGCACTTAAGGATTTGACGAAAGAATAGAACGTTCGGTTACGGACAGTCGCCCGAATGAATAAGTACAACGAGTCGTGCGCCCTATAAAAAAGAATAAATCAAGCTTTTCTTCTATGCAAGCATAGAGAAAATCTTGCTTATTCTTTTTTGCATGGCTCGTTGCTTTCGTATACTTTATGAAAAATTGGTTAAAAGCTTGCCAATATGTGTTTATAAAGTTATAATAGTCATACTGCAATGAAGTATAAAAGGCAGGAGTAGATGATGAAAGTTACAGTTGTTATACCAAATTATAATGGAATGTCCTTTTTAAAGGATTGCATGGAATCATTAAAAAATCAGACATATAAGGATTTTTCTGTTCTGGTGGTAGACAATGCTTCTGCTGATGGAAGTCTTGAACTTCTTAAGAAGGAGTACCCGGAGGCGGAGGTTCTTTTACTGGATAAGAATTATGGATTTAGCAGGGCTGTCAATGAAGGCATTGCCTATGCAAAGACTCCTTATGTGCTTTTACTGAATAATGATACTGCTTGTGACAAGGGTTTTGTCGGTGAGCTTGTTAAGTGCATGGACAAGGATGAGAGGATATTTTCTGCGAATCCTAAGATGATCCAGATGTATAAACCGGAGCTGATAGATGATGCAGGAGATTTATATTCTATAATTGGCTGGGGATTTCAGCGTGGTGTAGGTCAGAAGTCTGATGGATATAATAAAGAGTGTAATATTTTTTCTGCCTGTGCCGGAGCGTCTATTTATCGCAGAGAGGTATTTGATGAGATTGGTGTCTTTGACGAGATGCATTTTGCGTATTTGGAGGATATTGACGTAGGATACCGTGCAAGAATCGCAGGATATAGGAATGTATACTGTCCAATTGCCAGAGTATACCATATAGGCAGCGGTACCAGTGGTTCTAAGTACAACGATTTTAAAGTTAAGCTTGCTGCGCGTAACGGAATATATCTTAATTACAAGAATATGCCTATACTTATGCTTTTGTTGAATATATTTCCTCTTGCATTTGGTGTGTTTATAAAGTATCTTTTCTTCTGGAAGAAAGGATTTAAAAAAGCATATACAGAGGGACTTAAGGAAGGTATTAAGACCTGCCGTACATGTAAGAAGGTAGGTTTTAAGTGGAGTAATTTAGGTTCATATGTTAAGATAGAATTTGAGTTAATAATTAATTTGTTTATATATGCATTTGAATTTTTAAAAAGGAAAATTTAAAGCGGGTAAAAATATGATAAAAAGTAATCAAAAAGGATTGAATGTTTCGCATATATTAGCAGATGCATTCATATTAATAATTTCATATAGTTTGTCATATTTCATAATGTTTGGCGGCGTGTTTACTGATAAGCTTCCGGCACTTACTAAGGATGTTTACAATATGGCACTGGTACTTATCATTCCGGGCTGCCTTATATTGTATTGGATATTCCATCTGTATACGCCGAAGAGGGTACAGGGACTCCGTCTTGAAATGGCGAATATATTTAAGGCTAATTTAATATGTCTGTTAATTGTGACGATGGTTTTGTATCTGGCAAAGGACAAGCTCATTGGCTTTTCCAGACCAATGGTATTTATTTTCTTTGGCTTTAATATTCTGTTCGGCATAATATTCAGAGTGCTTATTCGTAAGGTTCTCAAAGAGATGAGAGTGCACGGATACAATCAGAAGCATGTACTTTTAATTGGGTATAGCCGTGCGGCCCAGTCATACATTGACAGAGTTAATGCACATCCTTCATGGGGATACAAGATAAGAGGCATTTTGGATGACAATCATCCAAGAGGCACTGAATACAAAGGTGTAAAGGTAATTGAGGAGATTAAGAATTTAAGTGAGATTCTTGATTTTAACCGCCTGGATGAAATTGCTATTACTTTAGGACTTGGAGAATATGACAAGCTGGCAAGTATTGTTGCGGCATGTGAGAAGTCAGGTGTTCATACTAAGTTTATTCCTGACTATGATAATGTTATTCCTACTAAGCCGTACACAGAGGATTTGTTGGGACTGCCTGTTGTGCATATCAGATATGTTCCTCTTAATGATGCTCTTAACGGTGCAATCAAGAGAGGAATGGATATTTTCGGCGGTGTATTGGCTCTTATAGTGTTTTCACCGATTATGCTGGTGGCGGCGATAGCGGTAAAGCTTTCATCAAAAGGACCTGTAATTTTTAAACAGGAACGTATTGGAAAGCATAATCGTCCTTTTAAGATGTATAAGTTCCGCTCTATGACAGTTCAGACTGATGAGGAAGAGAAGAAGGGCTGGACCACAGCCAATGACCCTAGAGTAACAAAGGTCGGTAAGATAATCAGAAAGACAAGTATTGATGAGCTTCCTCAGATATTTAATGTTATTAAGGGCGATATGAGCCTTATTGGGCCTCGACCGGAGAGACCGCAGTATGTGGAGCAGTTTAAAGAAGAGATTCCGAGATACATGGTTAAACATCAGGTTCGTCCGGGTATTACAGGATGGGCACAGGTGAATGGGTACAGAGGAGATACTTCTATTCCGGAAAGAGTAAAGTACGACTTGTATTATATAGAGAACTGGTCTATAGGATTGGATCTTAAGATATTAGTGTTAACCGTTTTTAAAGGTTTTATTAATGAGAATGCATATTAGTTTGTAACAGTTAATTTATTAAAGTGTTTGAAGTAGTGTCAGACTATAGTGAATTTCGTCACTTATAAATAGTCTGGGTATAGGAGCAGATTATGGCAAATCAGACAAATGAGTATGAAAACATGAACAGCACCCAGGTGCAGAAAAAGAAAAGCAAGTCCAAAAAAGCAAAGCAGAGAAAAAGACGCAAATTAATGATATTTGCAGCGGAGCTGATGATATTTGCGGTAATAATAGTAGCACTCTACGGAATTACCCAGTGGGATAAGATTCAGAAGCCTACGTTTGGAAAGAATGATGTTCAGACAAATGAAATTGATGAAACGGTATTGAAGGCAATGGAAGGCTATAGCACTTATGCATTGTTTGGCGTGGATGCAAGAAATCAGGAGCAGCTTGATAAAGGTAACCGTAGCGATACGATTATGCTTGTAAGTGTTAATCACGATACCGGAGAGATTAGAATTGTGTCGGTATACAGAGATACATATCTTTGTGTTTCAGATGATTATGAATATGGTAAGATTAACGGCGCATATAATACCGGAGGCGCACTTAATGCAATTAACATGCTCAATAAGAACCTGGATTTAGATATCGACGGATATATTACAGTTAATTGGTATGCATTAGCAAGAACCATAGATTTGCTCGGAGGCATACATGTTAATATCGGTGATGAGATTATTAATAGTTCAAAGGGTAATCTGATTAATGCATATATATTAGAGACATCAGAAAAGACAGGCATTCCTACACCGGGTATTGAGACACCGGGTATGCATAATCTTACTGGCGTGCAGGCGGTTGCTTACAGCCGTATTCGATATATATCAGGCGGAGATTATACAAGAGCTGAACACCAGAGAGAAGTTGTAGGTCTTATGTTTGAGAAAGCAAAGCGTATGAGCATTTCACAGCTCAATTCAATTATGAATGAGGTACTCCCGAACATTCAGACTAATATTAACATACCGGAAGCTTTGTCTCTTGCAAAATATGCTGCAAATTATAATATTACTATGGGAGACGGTTTCCCATTTAATAAGACAACTCTTAGGATGCCGGAGCTTAATAATGCCGATTGTGTTATTCCTATGGATTTAGAGCAGAATGTAGCGCAGCTTCATGAAGCACTTTATGACAGTGGAGAATCCTATGTAACATCATCAGAGGTTTCAGCTTTAAGCCGTGAAATCGAGAGAAAAACCGGTATTCACGCAGAATAAAATATCAAGGACTGTTATGTTGTATTTATTATGACTAACAGTCCTTTGTTATAAAAACATATTTTGTGATTATGAAGAAAAAAAGAGTATAACATTTTGAAATTTTTTAACTAAGTCAACACAATTAGAACACAATTGACTGATATTATAGCAGCATAGGATAAATATTAATTGAGGAGGTTTATTATGAGAGATATAGATGACGTATTTAATCATGACAATATAAGCAGTGATTTGAATAACGCAGCAGAGAATGTTGCAGATAATATTGTAAGTTTTAGTGGGAATACTGATTCAGTAAGTGAAATTAATGACAGTATTGATACATCCGGAGTAGTAGAAGAAGTAGTTAATAACGAAGTAGTGAGTGAGGCTGTGAATTCAATTCAGGAAACTGTAAAGAAGGAAGAAACATGTACTGCAGAGAATGCTACTACAAGCCACGCAGGATATCAGAATACTCCGGTGAATAATGGGACATATGGTCAGGGAACATATTATGCAGAACAGTATACTTCCCAGAGTACCGGTGCCGGTTCAGATGAATACCAGAAGCTTCGTGATAAGATTGCAAAGAAAGAAGCGAAGTTAATGGCTAAAGCTGATAAAAAGGCAGCTAAAGCAGACAAAAAAGCGTCTAAAGCCAATAAAGATAAAAAAGGACATGGTTTCTTCTTTAAGGCAGTTGCATTTGTGTTATGTGCAGTATTATTTGGTGCGATTTCTGCGGGCGCATTTATAGGCGTGGTTCATTTAAGCGGGTATGATGATAAGTTGGACGCAGTGCTTGAGGCAGCCGATAATAAGGAGTCGGCAGTGCATGTTAACACAGTAACTCCAAGCGGTACAACAACAGATAGTACCGACGGAGCTGTAGCCATTTCTTCAATAGTGGAAGATGTGATGCCTTCTATAGTTTCAATTACAAGCACGATAGTATATGAGTCTCAGGGCTTTGGATTTTTCTTTGGAGGAGGCTCTTATGAGACTTCAGGCGCCGGCTCAGGTATTATTGTAGGACAGAACGCTTCAGAGCTTCTTATAGTTACTAATTACCATGTAATTGAGGATGCAACCTCACTTGTGGTATCCTTTGATGATGGTACAGATATTAATGCTACTGTAAAGGGTGTTTCAGAGGATAATGATTTGGCTGTTATTGCAGTTAGTTTATCAGAGGTAGAGGACAGTACCCTTAACGCTATAAGCATAGCAACCTTCGGTGATTCCGACAGTCTTAAGATGGGCGACAGAGTAATTGCTATTGGTAATGCTTTAGGTTATGGACAGTCAGTTACAGTAGGTTATATAAGTGCTCTCAGCCGTGAAGTTACTATTGACAATAACACTATGACACTTCTTCAGACAGACGCAGCGATTAATCCTGGTAACAGCGGTGGTGCTTTGATTAATGAAAGCGGAGAGCTGATTGGTATAAATTCTGCTAAGTATTCAGACACAAATGTAGAGGGTATGGGCTTTGCCATTCCGATTTCATCTGTAAAGGAGCTTATTGAGGAGCTCATGAACAAAGAACCTTTAGTAGAGGTTGAGGAGTCACAGATGGGTTATCTTGGTATCACCCCTGCAGACGTTGACAGTTCATCAGCATATCTTTACAACATGCCTGAAGGTGTATATGTATACGCATTGTCAGAGAATGGTCCTGCAGCAAAGAGCGGTATCATGGAGAGAGATATTATTACAAAGTTTGATGGTGAGAAGATAACAAGCAGTAGTGAGCTTCAGGAGATACTTAAGTATTATGCAGGAGGAACAACTGTAGATGTAACAGTCCAGCGAGTAGTAGACGGTCAGTATCAGGAATATGTAATATCAGTAGAGCTTGGTTTCAGGTCTGAGTATGAAACAGAAGCTACGAAACCGGCAGTTGGTATACGTTAATAGTAAAACGTAATATATAAAGAGGAGGGTTCTGTGCACCTTGCAGGTGTATGGGACCTTTCGGTTTGTGGCTTTAGGTTCATAAAAACTGGCTTGCAAAAGTGAGTTTTGAAAAGATTACAGGAGTTTGTCTTATAATAATTTCGGATTGTAGTGAAAAATTTAGATTTTCTTTATAGTATTCGGCAAATGTATAAGTACAAGGATATTGCTAAAAGTGATTAATTTATGATATTATTATCTCTACGGCAGATTGTAAATCGTAAGAAAAGAGATATGATTGTTTGAGAATTAATATGTGAGGTATGTGTGCATTGGGCAGCAATGTACGGAAGGAGAAGTATAAATGGCAGAAGATTTTATAAATGATGAATTAAAAGATGACGATAAATTTCTTGATTTCAGGGAAGAGACCGGAGATTTATCTGAGTCAGAAGATGACGATGGCGATTACGAGAAGGTTTGTTTTGTTTGCAGAAGAAATGAGAGCCAGGCCGGTAAGATGGTAACCATGCCGGGTAATGTGACCGTGTGTCCTGACTGTATGCAGAAGGCGTTTAATACCTTTGATACATCCATGATGCCGGGCATGGGAAGTTTTGTGATGCAGGACAATGGTAGTGATGAAGACAATAAGAACAGTGGTAATATACCTAAAGTCAGCTTTATCAATTTGAATGATTTAGGATTAGGTGGTTTTGGAGGAGAGATACCTAAGAGACAGAAGCTTAAAAAGAAGAAAGATACTGAGAAGAAGGTATTTAACAGAAGTGAAGTTCCGGCACCACACAAGCTTAAGGCGATGCTTGATGAGTATATTGTGGGACAGGACAAGGCGAAGAAGGCTATCTCTGTAGCAATTTATAATCATTATAAGAGAATCGGCTCAGACAATGCTGATGGTATCGAGATTGAAAAGTCAAATATGCTGATCTTAGGCCCTACCGGAAGTGGTAAGACTTATCTTGTAAAGACTATTGCAAAGCTTCTTAATGTGCCTCTTGCAATAGCGGACGCAACCTCTCTTACTGAGGCGGGCTACATAGGTGATGATATTGAGAGTGTAGTATCAAAGCTTCTTGCAGCGGCGGACAATGACGTGGAGAAGGCAGAACACGGTATTATTTATATTGATGAGATAGATAAGATTGCAAAGAAGAAGCACACAACTACCAGAGATGTCAGCGGTGAATCTGTTCAGCAGGAGCTTCTTAAGATGCTTGAGGGCAGTCAGGTGGAGGTTCCGGTAGGAAGCAACAGCAAGAATGCCATGGTTCCTATGACTACTGTTGATACTACTAATATTTTATTTATCTGTGGCGGCGCTTTCCCGGGGCTTGAGGAAATCATTAAAGAGCGTCTCAACAAGAAGTCTTCTATAGGTTTCGAGGCGGATTTGAAGGACAAGTTTGATGAGGAGAGGAATCTTCTTACCAAGGCAACGGTAGATGATTTAAGAAAGTTCGGTATGATTCCGGAGTTTTTAGGCAGACTTCCGATACTCGTATCATTAGAGGCGCTTACAAAGGACTTCCTTGTGCGTATACTTACTGAGCCGAAGAATGCAATCTTAAGCCAGTACAAGAAGCTTCTCGCTATGGACGAGGTACAGCTTGAATTTGCCGACGAGGCATTGGAGGCTATTGCAGATAAGGCTATGGAGAAGAATACCGGTGCGAGAGCATTAAGGTCTATACTAGAAGAATTTATGATGGATATCATGTATGAGATTCCGAAGGATGACAATATCGGCAAGGTCACAATCACAAGAGAGTATATTGAAAATACCGGAGGTCCGATTATCGAGATGAGAGGTATGGAAACTCAGGCATTACCTCTTAAGGATTAAAATAAATAATACATTATGTATGATTAGGTGGAGGTCTTTTGACCTCCATTTTAAATTTGAGTAAATTAAATCAGCGGATAATCATATATTGATAAAAAACACCGGATTATTTTATGGATTGTAGAGAAGCAATACTTTCAAATGATTATGCAGACTTTATATATGGTTTTCAGACACCGGCAGCAGGCGAGCCTGATTTTCCTAAAGAATTTTGTACACAGAAGATAGCGGTAGGATTGGGAGTTTATTATGCTGAAAGGAGCAGAATTCCACCACTGGACGTTCAGTTTTATAATTATTCTTCCTTTCCAAAGCTTTATACTACACTGGATACCAGCAGTATGGAGGCATCAGGGATACTTAGATTAGTTAACCAGCCGGTATTAAATCTTGATGGCAGGGAGGTGTTGATTGGTTTTATTGATACCGGGGAACGAGTTATAATAATGTCAAGTTAGTAAGAACCCAACAAAATCAAGGGTTTCCGCTGATTTAGTCCTACGAAAAAATGCCAAAGTAATGGTTATTTTGAGTAAGGATGAGCTCATTTTTATCTTCAAAAAATTTAACTTGCACTAATATAACACGAGGTGTATTTGACCATTTGGCACTAGGGGTAGTATGCCCCAAACAACTTAATAATGTAAATTTAGATAGGACTAAATTAGCTCTTGTGTGGACAAGTTCCATATTTGTATTGCTGACTTAGTCCTACTTTTTTGCCCGGAAAAGGAGGATAAGGTTTGGCGATGACAAAGCGAGAGTTAATTCAGTTCATGGACGAGTTGGTAGAGTTAGCCAGCGAGGAAAACAAGACAAGAGCAATCTTGGTAAAAGAAAAGTTTATCAATGACTTTGAAAAAAGCTATGAGTACGAAAAGGAGGTTCAGACAGAGATTACAGAACTGCCACCATACTATATAGCGGCAATGCCGGATTTGATACAGGAAGAAATCAAGGCAAAGGTAATAGCTGCATTGACAGAGTGTGGTGAGTGTACCCCGGAAAATGTGGAAAGAGCAATGAGTTCCAAAATCTATGACTTAGATGATTTGATTGATATTAAGGAGTATGTCAGACGCATGGAAGAGGAACAGCGAAAGAAAGCAGAGCAGAAACGGGGGAATGGCAGATGATAAAAGCAATTATCGGTATAGGAGTTGTTTTGGTGTGGATTACATTCTTTGCACTTGTTAAAGCTGCAGGTATGGCAGACAGAAGATTAGAAGAAATACAGAGGCTTTCCGCCGAGAGAGAGGCGGGTGGAGTGTGTGGGAATTAATGTAAAGGTACAGAAATCTCCGAAGCCGAGAGATATTGTAACAGCAGAGGCAAAATTAGAGAGAGATTTGAAAAGCTGTATGCGGTGCAGATTTTTTCACGGTAACAATCGCCAATGTATAGCAAAGAAATGTGTTAAGGAAGAAAAGAAACAGACGGAAATAACGGTTGAAGAAAAGCAGAGTAAATGCTTTGGATGTCCATATCCGCATACAGAAGGGTATTGTTTCCCTTGTATGAAAGAGATTTTAGGACTTATTAAGAAACCAATAGTTATCGAACAGGAGGAAAAGAAAGATGGATAGACATATTGAGGTTGTCGGTGTGGATCATGGCTGGTCTGGAATGAAAACAGTCAGTCAGGTGTTTACAACCGGAGTAAAGGAAATTACAACGGAACCTGCATTTTACAATAATGTAGTAGAGTTTAACGGTTCCTATTACAAGGTAGGCGGTAAGCGACTTGAGGTAAGGGATTTGAAGGTAGAAAATGATAACTTCTACATTCTCACATTGGCGGCGGTTGCAAAAGAGTTAAACAGACGAGGAATGAGAAATGCAAATATTCTCTTATCCGTAGGGTTGCCTCTTACAAGATTTGGAGCAGAGAAGCAGGACTTCATCGACTACTTATCAAAGGAAAAGGAAGTGACCTTCAGATTTGATAATGAGCAGTATCGTATCAAACTTGCAAGGGTGTCAGTGTTCCCTCAATGCTATGCGGCAGTTGCAGATAGAATGAAGACTCTCCCGAAAAGGGTTGTGGTGGTGGATATTGGAAGCTGGACTATCGACATTATGCCGATTGAAGATTCCGCACCGAATGAAGCTGAGTGCATCACAATCCGGGAAGGCTTGATTAAGTGTATGAGGACAATCAACGAGGAATGTATGAGACAGTATGGTAAGGAGCTTTCAGAGGAAGATATACAGGAAATTATGAGAACCGGAAAGCATGAGAAACTTCCTCAGAAGTATCTGACCATCGTGGAAGAATGTCTCAGAGCTTATGTAGATAAGGTTTATAACATTCTTTTAGAGCATGGATATAACCTTGAAGTGACAGAAATTGTATTTGTCGGTGGTGGAGCAAATGTGGTAAAGCGTTTCGGCAACTATGACGGAAACAATATCCAGTATATTGAAGATGTCAAGGCAAATGCGAAGGGATATGAGTATCTTGGCAGGCTTTATCTTTCCACTCACAAAAAGGAGTTTGGATTGGGGTGATGTAAATGGCAAGGAGAAAAGATAACATTGTATATCACAATATGAGAATGAACCTTGATAATGAACAGCACCGCAGGATACACATGGTACTGACTGACTTAAATACGAATGTGCATAAGTCAGTCAACCAATTCCTGATAGATGCAACGGATGCTTATATCAGAAAATTAGAGGGAAATGAGCTGACCAATGAAGAGAAGGCACAGCCCGAAGAACACTTGTATATTACAAGGGACGATTTGGATAAGATACGCAGAGAGATTAAGGACGAACTGCAAAGGGAAATGATAGGTATATTAGCTTCGTCCCTTATAACAGGGAAGGTAATTCAGATGCCGGAAGTAAGAAATGTATCTGCACAGAACAATACTGAGGAAGATGCAGGGGCAGATGAAACAACCATAGGACTTGCTTCATCATGGGGTTAATGGAAAGGAGGAACTGTTATGGCAGGAATGATTTTAAGAAAAACAGGCGTGGTATTACTTACCATATTGAAGGGACTGCTTCATGCAGCATTGATAATTTTGAAACTGTTATTTGGTGGCTTGAAGTTGTTCCTGCTGTTGCTTGCTTTAGTTGTAAGGGTGCTGTTGTCTTTGGTTGGGATAGCTGCACATGATTAGGAGGGATGTGAATGGAAGATTTATTGTCCAAAATCTATGACAGGGTAGCCTTTTATGAAAAAGAGAGTATGTGTTTGGGAAAAGAATTTGATACCGTAGTGGAAGAAACTCTTGAACCGTTAAAGGATAGTAAGGCGGAAGCAGAGATTGAGGAAATTAAGGAATTGATTTACCAAATTTCTTATTCAGCACAGAAAAATGGTTTTCGGATTGGTGTCAGTTTTGTAATCAAGTTTTTGGCAGAAATCTGTGGAACTGGAGATATTAAAAATTAGTGGAGGAGGTGAGAATTATGTGGAGATACAAGTTTTTTATGGCATATAAGAACAATGCCAGAGCTAAGAGACTTATGGCGTACATGAACAGAATGTAGTAAAATATCAGGAGGAAGATATGAACAGAATACGGGACCAGCCCTAATAATGGGAGTTCCGTAAACAGTCAAATAAATACAGTACCCATTGAGGGAAATGCCACAAAAATGTGGCATGGCAGTTTATGGAACAATAAGCCTGTCCCTCATGGGAGAGAGGACAGGTGATATTATGAGAAGATTATTTATCCTTTTAACCGTTTGTACCCTGATTTTGACAGGATGTAGCGGTCAGAAAGAACAGCCGATAACAGAAAGTCAGAGTGTGGAGACGACTTCACAAGTGGAAGAAACCGAGAGTACGGAGAGTGTGGAAACCGAAGATATAGATATTGCAGAAGTGGAAAGTACAGATGAAAGTGTACAGGCAGATGCAGAGGAAAGCAAGGAAGAACCGGAGCCTATTACGGAGCCGGAAAAGCCACAGCAGGAGGCAGAACAGAGTAAGCCGGAACAAACTACTCCGTCACAGGAGAAAAAGCCGGAACCGGAACCACCTGTAAGCACAGAAGCTCCTACACCGGATCCGACAGAACCGGAACAACCAAAGGAACAACCTACCGAAGCTCCGGCAGAAGTGGAAACAGTAGCGTATGATCCTTATGAAGTGGTATCCCTTGCAACAGCTAAGACGAAGGCTTATGGTAAGATTTCCATACCGGAGGATTTAGACAATATGCTCGCAAACGGTGAGATAACCAAAGAGGAGTATGATGAATACTATCCTTACGATGGAGCAGGATATTACAGCGTATTTGTAGAAACAGATTTGAATCAAGCAGCTACCACATCAGGCAGGAAGCTTGGTTCGGTAGATGGAATAGCAAGCTATATTGCAGAAATGCTTTCCCTTGAGACAGGTCCTTATTTCTACATAGAGTATGCAGGTGTTCACTCCATTAACGGTACAGACTTCTATGAGTTCAGATGTTATCGTGCATAAACAAAACCAAATATGAGGTAAAAATAGCAGGCTGATATGTAGCCTGTTATTTTTTTGCCCGATTTTGAGGAGGAATAAAAAGTGAAACAGAGATTGAAGCGATTTATGGCAGGATTTTTAGCCATGTTGACGGTATTTACAACTTTGTTTACCAACGGAACAACAGCCTTTGCAGCAAGTCCGAGTGCAAATATTTCATTCTGGCACGCTTCCACAAAGGATTCCGGAGAGGTAAGTGAGTTAAAGCCGGGATACAATCATGGAAAAATCCTTTATGCAGTCATTGACGGAAATGCAGCCTATTGTATGAATTTCGGTCTTGCGGCTGACGGTGGACAGCTTATGAACAGTTATGAGAACTCAAGCACAAGCATGAGTGCAGAGCAGGAGAAGTTGTTAAGCTACTGCCTGTATTATGGCTACGGCACAAATAGTGCAACAGCTCCGTCCAATGACCAGTGTGACCAGTTCATTGCAACACAGGCAATGGTATGGGTAATCGTTGCAAATATTTATGGTACTTCGAGTGCGGATTCTGCGGCTCAGAAGCTCTGTAATACAGCACCGAACCCTACAAGCTCATATAATTACTACACATCATTAAGGAACAGCATCAATGCGTCTTATTATGTGACAGTACCGAGCTTTTCAGCTACAAGACAGAGTAAGGCTCCGACTTATGAGCTAAAATGGAATGAAGCAAATCAGAGATTTGAAACAACCTTAACAGACAGTAACGGAGTGCTTGGAAACTTCTCGATTTCCCTTAGCGGATATTCTGTTGAAAAGAGTGGTAACAGCGTGACTATTTCCAGCACATCAGTAAATACAAATGCAACCACAGCAACAATGGATTCCACAATCGGGGCAGTTGAGACTACAACAAGCTGTGTGTTCTGGCTTACAGACAAATCCGGTTATCAGGAATTTGTTTCTGAAAGACCACAGGCTGATCCGGTTCATGCGTATTTCAAGGTTAAAACCGAAAATATTGGTTATGGACAGATTACAAAGCAGGATGAGGAAAGCGGTGTGAAGTTATCCGGTGCAGTTTATGGTATCTATTCCGACAGTAGCTGCACAAACCTTGTAGATAAGCTGACAACAGGCTCAGACGGTAAGGCAAAATCAAAGGCTCTTGTAGCAGGCACTTACTATGTGAAGGAGATTACTGCTCCGAAGGGTTATGTGCTTAGTGACAAAGTTCATACCTTAACTGTAAAGGCAGGACAGACTACTTCCTTTACTGCTACGGACAAGGAACAGCTTGGAGCCATTACCATTTACAAAGAGGGAGAAGTGCTTTCCGGTTGGAATGGTACGAATTTCACTTATGAAATGAGAAAGCTGCCGGGAGCAACTTTTATGGTAACAGCAGGCGCAGATATTTATAAGGCAGACGGTACAAAAGTGTATAACAAGGGCGATGTGATTGCAGAAAACCTTGTGACCGGAACGGACGGACAGGTGGTGCTTACAGACCTTCACTTAGGAACTTATGTGGTTACAGAGACAAAGAGTATTGACGGTTATACTATCAACACCACGTCTCAGACTGTAAAGATTGAGTACAAGGATCAGACTGTAAATGTGCAGTACGAAGCAACTACCATTCAGAATGCAAGACAGAAAGCGGAAGTATCTGTTGTAAAGCAGGATTCCGAGACAGAAAATCCTCTTGATGGCGGTAAGTACACTCTTTATGCCGGAAATGACATTAAGAACTATGCCGGACAGGTCATCGTGACAAAAGGTACTGCATTACAGACCGTAACAACAGGAGAAGATGGAAAAGCAGCTTACACATTGGATTTACCGATTGCAAACAGCTACTATATTTCCGAAACACAGGCTCCTTACGGATATATCAGAAACAGTAGTGATGTTTACAGTTTCAACTTCAATTGCCTTTCTGAAACAACACCAAAGGCAACCTTTGCCCATACTTTTGAGAATGACCGTACCACAGCAAAAATCCATATTTTCAAGATGGATAAGGAAACCTGTGTAGCCATTCCACAGGGCGATGCGTCTTTAGAGGGTGCTGTATATGGCTTATATGCCCGCAATGACATTGTTCATCCTGACGGAGCAACAGGCGTGGTATTTAAGGCAGGGGATTTGATTGCCACACTTACCACAGACAAGTATGGTGAGGCAGAGGTAGATAACCTTTATCTCGGAAATTATTATGTGAAAGAAATTACTCCTTCTGAGGGTTATCTCTTGGATGAAGAGGAGCATGATTTGGTATGTGATTATGAGGGAGACATGGTTGCAGAGGTTTCCAGAAGCACAACTTCTATGGAGCAGGTAATCAAGCAGCCTTTCCAGTTAATCAAGGTTTCTGACAATGGAGAGGATACCGAAGCACCTTTGCTTTCAGGGGCAGGATTTACAGCCTACCTCAAATCTTCATTATCCGTAAAGGAAGATGGAAGCTATGATTTTGCGTCTGCAACACCTGTTATTATTGGTGCAGACGGAAAGACAGAGATTTTCTCTGATGAAAAAGGTCATGTTGTATCCATTGCAATTCCTTATGGAACTTATGTGGTGATTGAATCTACAACGCCTCATAACATGGAGACAATCAAGCCTTTTGAGGTAAAGATTACAGAAAATAATCCTACAACACCTCAGATTTGGAGAGTGTTCCTTGACCGTGAGTTTACTGCAAAGCTCCGTGTCATTAAGAAGGATGCAGATACCGGAATGACAGTTCTTATTCCGAATACAGAGTTTAAGATTTTCAATATGGATACCAATGAGTATGTGGAAATGATTACAACTTATCCTTCAAAGGAAACACACACTTCATTCTTTACAGATGGTGACGGAGATTTGATTTTACCGGATGTATTACCTCTTGGCACTTACCGTATTGAGGAAGTGGCAGCTCCTTATGGTTATGTAATCAATGACGAGTATGTAACTGTAATGGTAGATACAGATACCTTCTATGAAATTGATCCTGACACTTACGAAGCAATTATTACAGTAGACTATGTGGATGAGCCTGCTGTTGGTGAGCTTATTGTAGAAAAGAAGGGCGAAGTATTAGACGCATACAAGGGTGGTCTGTTTGCAGATTCCGAAGAAAAGGAATTTGTTTACAAGGAAGGCTCCCTTGCAGGTGCAAAGTTTGAAGTATATGCGGCAGAGGATATTTACACAGCCGATATGCAGGTAGATGAAAACGGAAACAGAACGAAGTATTATTCCGCAGGTGATTTGGTGGCAACCATTGTTATCGGGGAAGATGGAAAGGCAACTCTTTCTGACTTACCATTAGGAAGCTATAAGGTTGTGGAAGTGGAAGCTCCTTATGGATATGTATTAAACAAAGAGGAACAGGTAGTGACATTTGCTTATGTGGATGATAAGACTCCTGTGATTTATGAGAGTGTAACTTTTGCAAATGACAGACAGAAGGTTGATTTATCCGTTGTGAAGATGGATAAAGAAACAGAACTTCCTATTGCGGGTGCTGAGTTTGGCTTGTACGCAAAGGAGGATATTTTCAATGTGGACGGAGAAATCATCATTGAAAAGGACACTTTAATTGAAGTGGCAGTATCCGGCACGGACGGTAAGGTAGAGTTTGTTAAGGATTATCCTCTTGGCACTTACTACGCAAAGGAAATCAAAGCCCCTCTTGGCTATGTATCTTCTGAGGAAATCGTGGATTACAATGCAGCTTATCAGGGACAGGATGTAAAAGTCGTTAAGCTGGAGTCTGAATTTGTAAATACACCTACTACGGTGGAAATCACAAAAACAGACATTACAAGCGAAGCTGAATTATCCGGCGCAACTCTTACTGTAACTGACAGTAAGGGAAATGTGGTTGACACATGGACTTCCGTAGCAGGAGAAGCACATGTAATCAAGAGACTCCATGTAGGAGAGGTTTATACACTTCGTGAAGAATTTGCTCCTTATGGATATTTGCAGGCAGAGGAAATCCAGTTTACCATTTCTGATACAGAAGATGTGCAGTATGTGGAAATGCAGGATGAAGTACCAACCGGAACTATTGTTATCAATAAGGACGGAGAGTTCTTAACTGACATCAATCTCATCAAGGGACATTGGTATGATTTTGTATTTGATTACTTCAAGAAGTCCCTTGCAGGTGTAACCTTTGAGGTTTATGCAGCAGAGGATATTGTAAGCCCTGATGGACTTAATACGGTTTACTATGCAAAGGATACCCTTGTTGCAGAAATCGTGACAAATGATAAGGGTATTGCAAGCATTGAGAATCTTCCATTAGGTAAGTATTATCTTGTTGAAACAAAGACTTTGGAAGGCTTTGTATTAGACAGCGAGCCTATCATGGCTGACTTATCTTATGTGGATCAGCATACCGAAGTGGTTTATGCAGGTATGGAAGTAACCAATGAAAGACAGAAGGTACAGGTAACTGTAATCAAGACAGATGCAGAGACTAAGAAAGAACTTGAAGGAGCAATTTTTGGTCTTTATGCGGCAGAGGATATTGTAAATGCAGACGGTAAAATTATCGTTGCTAAAGATACCCTTGTGGAAAAGGCTGTGACAGGTACAGACGGTAAGTGTGTATTTGTGAGTGACCTTCCTCTTGGACAGTATTATGTGAAAGAGATTGAAGCACCGAAGGGATATGTATTGAATGAGGAAATCTTCGCATTAGACGCTTCTTATCAGGGTGATGATGTGAAGGTCATTGAGTTGGAAGCTACTTTTGCAAACTATCCTACAAAGCTTGAAATTTCCAAAACAGATATTACCGGAGAATATGAGTTAAAGGGTGCAACTCTTTCCATTATCGACAAAGACGGTAATGTAGTGGAAACATGGAAGTCTGACGGGGAGACACACTATATTGAGCGTATTCCTGTTGGAGAGTATATCCTTCGTGAAGAAGCAGCTCCTTATGGTTATAAGATTGCCAATGAAGTGAAGTTTACTGTGGAGAACACAAAGGAAATCCAGAAGGTATCCATGAAGGACGAGCTTGTAAGCGGTAAAATCATCATTGAGAAAACTGATGAAGTGACAGGCAAGGGCATTGCAGGTGTAGAATTTGAAATCCGTGACAAGGACGGTAAGGTAATTGAAACACTTGTAACTGACAAGAATGGTCACGCTGAATCTAAGGAACTTCCGATTGCTGTATTTAAGGATGGCAATTTCGTAGAGGATATTAAATACTTTGTTGTGGAAACAAAAGCGGCAGAGGGTTATATCCTTGACAGCACAGCTCATGAGGTAGTGTTGCAGTACGATGACGAAGCTCCGGAGGTTGTAACTTATACACTCAGCTTAACAAACAAACCTACGGAACCGAAACTCCCTCAGACCGGAGATAACATGAATCCTTGGCTTTATGTTGGAATTGGACTTGCTGCTATTATTGCAGGTGTCTTTACTTTCCGTAAGAAGAAAAGTAAGTAGTTTTTTCTTGGCTCTATTAGCATAATGTATATGCTAATAGAGCTAAGTTTACATAGAAAAAAAGATAAAAGCATGATAAAATAAAATCTATGAGTTATATGACATGATGAAAGGTTGATATAGAATGAAGAATAGGAAAATTAAGAGGTTTATTTCTTTAATAAAGGACGGAATAAAGAACTTTATTGATAAATTGAATTGGCATTATATTGTAATTACTGTGATTATTTTAGTGGGGATAGGTGTCTTAGTTGGTTCATATTGGATATCTGATCCGGAATTAAAAAATATTGCAGTAGGGTTAGGAACAGGAATTGTTACCTCAGCGTTGGTTACACTTTGTATTGATCTTATGAATGCTAGGATAGAACAAAGGAAATTAGCAAAATATAAGAGAATGTTATTAAATCCGTTATGTAATGCAGTAAAAACGCTATATGTGCAAATGGCGTTGAGTGTCAATGAATATCGGGTAAGGGAAGAAAAGGGGTATTACTTTTTACTACCGCTGGAAGATACAAAAGAACTTTCACATTTTTTCAATGAAATGAAAGAAATTGATATAGAAAGTGTTGGTGATGAAGAAAAGAAAAATAGACTTGTGGACTTCATTTCGATTTCATCAGTGTATTTAAAAGAAGTGATTAGCCAATACGAAGGATTACCTTTTGAGAGTTTGATATTAGATAACATTATAACACAAGAAGAATATGACCAGCTAAAGCGTTTTACCTTAGTAAATGAGTGTAAGAAATGTATTGGTATATTAGGGGAGAAAACACTATCTGATAAAGATAGGTATAATACAAGCGTTCAATTACTTCATTGTATGATGTTGTTTATTAACAGATTGATGAGAATATTTGACTTTATTGCCTTGAAAATTGAAACAGAGAATGCTGATATTAAGAAACATTTAGATGATATATATTACAATGAAATATATCTATTCTCTGATGAATATGTTGAGCAATGGGCAGAAAGAGCAGAGGCAGAAGCTGAATATTATGCGGAACATCCTGAACTGTTAGAAGAAGTAGAGGAAAGTGAAGAAGAACAGTTGCACAGAAAAATAAATACTGCAATTTGGGCAGGAGATGTAGAAACAATAAAGGCATGTTTTCCTCAGATTGATAAGAATAATAAACAGATACAGTCGGAATTGACTTGGAGTGTTGCAAAGGATGTTATGAAAGATAAGGTATTACGAGAACTGTATTTCCAAAAGTATGGAATAAAGTATAAAGTGAGAAAAGACAAGAGAAGAAAGAAGTAGAGTTATTAAGCCGAGGATGGAGTCCCCGGCTTTTCTTTGTGTCACAATAAAAATAAACCACCTGCTCTGCAGGCAATGTCGTCAACTTAAGGATTAATTTATAAAAAAACACAGAAAAACACTTGACAAAGTAGTAAAAAAATGTTGCCTCGCATTGATTATATTTTCAATGTGAGGTAATTTTATGAATACTAATAATTTAATATCTATTTTGCAACATTCTAATGAACTTATTACATCTGAAAATTTCCTAATGAAATATCGCATCGGTAACGCATTTACGCGTTCAAGAAAACTCTCTTTTCAAAATATGATTTATTTTATACTTCGTTGTACCCATAAATCTATATCTATAAATTATTCAGAGTTTATGAATAGTTTTCAAACCTCAATTCCACCTTTTGTATCAAAGCAGGCAGTTTCAAAGGCAAGACAGGGAATATCACATGAAGCTTTTCTTGAACTGTTCCGGTTATCAGTCAAATATTTCTATAAACAGACAGCTGATTTAAATACATGGAATGGTTTTCATGTATATGCTGTTGATGGCACCACTATACAGATACCGGAATCAGCAGAAAATTATAATGAGTTTGGCGGAAATCCCAACAAGACAGGAATTATATCGCCACTTGCTTCAGCATCGGTTCTTTATGATGTTTTAAACGATATCCTTGTAGATGTTTCACTTAATTCGTACCGCTATAATGAAAGGACATCTGCTAAAGAACACATGAACTTTCTACCCGGTTTCTCGAACAGTATCATAGTATTTGACCGCGGGTATCCTTCAGAGGATATGTTTCGTTTTATGGATTCAAGAGGAGTTTTGTTTCTGATGCGTATTCCAAAAACTTTTAAAAAGGCTGTATTTGAAGATAATGATTCATTATTTACAT
Source organism: Lachnospiraceae bacterium (assembly GCA_045603305.1). GTDB lineage: Bacteria > Bacillota > Clostridia > Lachnospirales > Lachnospiraceae > JAFRXK01. Next base: position 69,434 of record JAZULV010000011.1, read on the forward strand.
ATCCTGCTTCTGACAATAAATGTCCACTTACATTAAGAAGTATTAATTTTGTACTGGATAATGGAAACACGGAGTATTTAGTGACAAATATAATGCCTGAACAAATGGAAACTGAAAGATTTACAGAGTTATATCGTCTGCGTTGGGGTGTCGAAAGCAAATATAGAGAACTTAAAAACCGAATTGAAATAGAGGCTTTTAACAGTGTAAAACCCATATGTGTCAGACAGGAGTTTTTTGCCGCAATGTATTTATCAAATCTTGCTGCAATCGTAAAAGCAGAGGCAGATTCTATGTTAGTTTCATCCGCTGACAATAAACATAATTATCAGTCAAGCCGAAGTTATATAATAAACCGGATAAAGAGTCGTATAATATTACTTTTAAGAACTTCTGCCTCTGTATGCAGTAAAATGCTGTTTCGATTAATAGAAGAAGCATCAAAAGTTCTTTCTATTATTCGTCCCGGAAGAAAATTTGGCAGGTATCGAAAACATACCCGTCGACGGTATTATAACCATATGAAAAGCTGCATTTAATAATGTCAAAAACAGTAGTGTTAATATAGAACTGTTATTAAGAAGGTAACAGTTTTATTTGTGATGCAAATTTATAGCAAAACTATGTTTTTTATTTAACACATCTTTGTTTTTCAAATTAACACATTCTTAAGTTGACGACATTGCCTGC
>JAZULV010000012.1:0-20457 GCA_045603305.1 Lachnospiraceae bacterium
TATTTGCTCCACAAAAAAGCGAATATCCACCCTTTCCGAATGATGCCCGTGCTTGTGGGACTCGGCGGCCTCGGTTTTATTCTGATGATCGCGACCTCCTACGTTCCCTCGCTTGCTTACGTTGCCTGTGCGCTGATCGGATTCGGTATGGCTGCCGCCATGTTCGGGCCGCTTTACGGTGTGCCGATCATGAAGTCCTATCCATCCAAGTTCATAGCACCCTCTATCATCGGTCTTGCTTTCTCGGCGGTTCTCGTTCACGCCGTTATCGCCGAGATCTTCCTCGGCGCACCTACCGCGCTGTACATCTTCTATGCGGTGATCATGGGTGTGCTTGTGTTCGTATATATGCAGGTGGAGCCGTATTTGATGTTCGCCCTTCGCCGTAGGATCACGGACGAGGAAGCCGTTCCCGCAGCAATGGAAGAAGCGGTCGTTGTTCCGGCTGCGAAGACTGAGCCTGTGGTTACATCCGAGACAGACACCTTCTCCGATCCTCTTGATGTCCTCACTCCGAAGGAACGGGAGGTTGCGGAATTTATCTGTATGGGTTATACCAATGCGAATATTGCTAAATTGATGTTTATTACCGAACACACGGTTAAGGATCATACCAAGAAGATTTATCCCAAGATGGGGGTTCGGAGTCGCTTTGAGCTTGCCACACTCGTGAGCAAGCACCGTGAAGCTGCAAAGAAATAACTGACCGAAAGCATCAAGCCGTCTCTTGCCAAGCTGATTGCTTTGGAGTTTGATTGCGACTACGAATGGATTCTTTACGGCAAGGAGCCAAAGAACAAACCGACCGTTAACGCCCACACCTGTACGGGGCCGCTTCGTTCCTACGGTATCTCGGTTCGGGAGAATGAAGTCTTGACGCGCTTTGCCGAAGGCAAACGCATCGGGCAGATCGCCGAGGAGGACTGTGTCACCGTCAATACCGTCAAGTATTACCTGAAGCAGTCCTACAAGAAACTGGACGTCCACAGCCGCAAGGAGCTTGCCGAGTTGCTTGAAAGAATAGGCATAACAAAAAACATTAACTTATAAAATTATAAAACGATTGAAACCGCAACCAAAAGGCTGCGGTTTCAATCGTATATTACGCTTTATACACTTATTTGATTATTATATAAATAGTTCTTTGAACAAATATTACTAAAATTTACTTAAAAACTACTTCATACTTCTTGGTAGCATCAGACGCTGTTAAAAACTTCTCTATAACATACTTGGTGTTATCCAGGGCAGTTCTTAAAAACCCTGTATTCTCCATAAGATCTGCCGCTCTCTCCTCTTTTAACCTTCCGATAAGCTCCACATAATCATCCATCTCTGTTGCATTGAAAACAGAATCACTTATAAAAGGAAACTTAAAAGATGATTCATCCAGTTCATTTGCCAAAATCTTAATCTCCGGCAATTCAATTGTAATGGTTTTATCATCGTTATTAATCTCATATTCAACTTCTGCCAAATCTACACCAACGCTGATAACTCCGTCATAAGTAAACACAACCTTATCTGTTGTAAAAGGAATCTTATATCCGAACAGCTCTTTATAGTTCTCATAACTGTCTGAATCTTTGTAATGATACTTTGTTGTTATCAGCTCGCTTGCCGGTTTTAAAACCTCTTCAACTTTAGTGATTGTAAGTATGTAATTCTCTTCTACAATTTCATCATCTACAATGTTAACTATAGCATTATCATCAGTATCACCTCTGTTTTTAGCAATGATGACTCCAATACCAAGCCCCACACACGCTGCAATAAGAACTAGCAAAAATCTCTTTACTAAAGAGCTGATAAATATCTTTTCGATATTTTTACGCAAATCATTATCTGCCCTATTATCCATATAATCTTCCTCTTCTCTTTCCGACAAAAATGTCAACGCTGGTATCTTAGTTACTACTATAATCAAAGTGTTTTTACCGGGATATGCCCCCCACATATCTTCCTATTGTACGATACAAAATGACTATACATATTAATTATAACATGTTTTTCGACATAATCATACACTAAATTAACTAATCTATTAATAATTCATCAATTGTAACGAATTCATATCCCTGTTTTGTTAGTTCATCTACGATATTAAGTGCTGCATTGACCGAAGACTCATATACATCATGCAATAATATAATACTTTCATCTTCTACGCACTTTATTACTTTATCCCTTACAATCCCGGAATCCTTTGTCTGCCAGTCTAAAGGATCCACATTCCACAATACTACCGTCATATCCACATCCATTGTCAGTCTCTCACTCCAGCTCCCAAAAGGCGGTCTTATATACTTAGGAACAACTCCGCAGGCATTTTCAATTGCTTTATTTGTTTCTACTATTTCCTCAAGTCCAACTTCATAGTCTACCGTACTTAATCTAACATGGGTAAATGTATGATTTCCAATGATATGCCCTTCTTCTGCCATTCTTTTTAATATGGACTCATTTCCTTCAATGCTTTTCCCGATAACAAAAAAAGTTGCCCTTACATTTCTCTTTTTAAGTCCATCTAAAAGCTGCTCCGTAAACGGTCCCGGACCGTCATCAAAGGTTAGCGCCACTCTCTTTGTTTCTTCCTGTACAAACTGCTCTAAATTAACTGAATCCGGATAAACACCCTTCTCCATACAAAAATACGTCAGCACAGTTTCCCTAAAGGGCATGCTGTAAATAAAACAGTCAGCGGAAATTACAATCAGAAGAAGTAGTTGTATCATATTGATTATGCGGGTATATTTATCAAGCATACAAAGTCCCCGGATAAGAATTGATATATTATATGACTTTGAACGTTGTTACATTATCACTTTATCTTCAAGTGCGTGAAAACATCTCCTGCATATACAATATGAATAATATAACTTTTAAGCCAATCACAATTACAATCAGATACTTTTATAACCATCATCTAATTACTAACTTGAAAGACAGCCGGTCCACTATATTAAGTTAAAACCGGCTGTCTCACATTTAAATAAACTTATTCAACTGGGCATCATACTCATAATCAATACTTCCAAGCTTCTCTATTATCTCCGCCTCGTCTGCCTCATACACCTGACAGAACTCAGCAAGACTATCGTAATTATCCCTTAACTGGGTATTCACAAAACTTAATAGCATCATAGTATCCTTTGGTAAATCCATTTGTTCCTCCGTTTCGTTTTCCATAACCTATGCAACAGTCGCATTGCATTCCTCACGCAAATAAGCACACTTTTCAATGGAAACAACTACTTTACGACCACAGTTATCAGTCACCTTCGATATTCTCCTGCACATATGCCTTAAGCTCTTCGCCCTCGGTATCAAGCACTATAACATCTCCCGCATGCACCATATCCGCAAGGATAAGCTTCGCCGCCTGAGTTTCCACATGCTTCTGAAGGAATCTCTTTAAAGGTCTGGCACCATACACCGGGTCATAACCATTGTTAACCACATAGGTCTTTGCGCTGTCGGTAAGCTTTATAGATATTTCCCTGTCTGCAAGACGCTTATTTACATCTGCAATCATCAAATCTATAATGCCGTTAATATTGTCCTTTGTCAATGGCTTAAACATAATGGTCTCATCCAGTCGGTTTAAAAACTCTGGTCTGAAATGCGCCCTCAAATCATTCATTACCATCGCTGACGCCTCCGGCCTGATATTACCCTCTTCGTCAATACCTTCGAGAAGATAAGAAGAACCGATATTAGAGGTCATTATCAATATAGTATTCTTAAAGTCTACAGTTCTGCCCTGGGAGTCGGTGATACGTCCGTCGTCAAGCACCTGAAGGAGTATATTAAATACGTCCGGATGGGCCTTTTCTACTTCATCAAAAAGTACAACGGAGTAAGGCTTACGTCTTACCGCCTCGGTAAGCTGACCGCCCTCGTCATAGCCTACATATCCCGGAGGAGCTCCGATAAGTCTTGATACGGAGTACTTCTCCATATACTCACTCATATCGATACGCACGATATTCTGCTCGTCATCAAAAAGACTCTGGGCAAGAGCTTTGGCAAGCTCTGTCTTACCCACACCGGTAGGTCCTAAGAAAAGAAATGAACCAATTGGCTTGCTTGGGTCCTTTATGCCCGCCTTTGAACGGATAATCGCCTCGGTAACCTTGCTTACTCCCTCGTCCTGTCCGACCACGCGCTTGTGCAGTTCATCATCAAGATGAAGAGTTTTATTTCTCTCGCTCTCTGTAAGCTTAGACACTGGAATACCGGTCCATCTTGAAATAATCTTTGCGATTTCGTCTTCTTCCACACATTCATGCACAAGGGATAAATCCTTGTCCTTTATAGCCTTCTCTGCTTCGGCAAGCTTACTCTGCAATTCAGGTAATTTACCATACTGCAGCTCCGCCGCCTTGTTCAAATCATACTTCTGCTTGGCAATCTGTATCTGGCTGTTGGTCTCGTCAATCTGCTCACGAAGCTTCTGAAGAACCTCAACAGAATTCTTTTCATTGTCCCACTTAGCCTTAAGTCCGGCAAATTCCTCGCGTCTTTCAGCCAGTTCCTTCTCAAGGGCTTCAAGTCGCTCCTGACTCAATCGGTCAGTCTCCTTCTTAAGGGCAGCCTCCTCAATCTCCATCTGCATTATCTTTCTGGATAATTCATCAATCTCCGTAGGCATGGAATCTAACTCAGTCTTAATAAGTGCACAGGCTTCATCTACTAAGTCAATCGCCTTGTCCGGCAAAAATCTGTCGCTGATATATCTGTTGGAAAGCACTGCTGCCGACACTAACGCACCATCAGCAATCTTTACTCCGTGGAACACCTCGTATCTGTCCTTCAAACCTCTGAGTATCGAAATAGTATCCTCTACTGTAGGCTCATCCACTAAAACCGGCTGGAATCTTCTTTCTAATGCCGGGTCCTTCTCGATATACTTGCGGTACTCATCAAGGGTTGTTGCACCAATACAATGAAGCTCGCCTCTTGCAAGCATCGGCTTAAGCATATTGCCCGCGTCCATAGCTCCGTCGGTCTTGCCCGCACCTACAATAGTATGCAGCTCATCTATAAAAAGAATTATCTGACCGTCGCTCTTTCTAACTTCCTCAAGCACCGCCTTAAGACGCTCTTCAAACTCACCTCTGTACTTGGCACCGGCAACCAAGGCTCCCATATCCAGTGAAAATATAGTCTTATCCTTTAAGCCCGCCGGCACATCACCACGGACAATTCTCTGGGCAAGACCTTCTGCCACTGCAGTCTTACCTACGCCCGGCTCACCGATAAGCACCGGATTGTTCTTAGTCTTTCTGGAAAGTATACGGATAACATTTCTTATCTCCGAATCTCTGCCTATTACCGGGTCAAGCTCCTGCCTCCTTGCTCTCTCCACAAGATTAGTTCCATACTTGGCAAGAGTATCATAGGTAGCCTCCGGGTTGTCACTGGTCACACGCTGATTACCACGAACACCTTCAAGAGCCTTAAGAAAACGCTCTCTTGTGATGCCATACTCCTTAAACAGCTTAGAAAGCTCGTCATTAGGATACTTAAGCAGTGCAAGGAACAAATGCTCTACAGACACATATTCGTCGCCCATCTGCTTAGCCTCATCCTCAGCATTCACCAGTACCTTATTAAGTGCATTGGATATATAAAGATTACCTGCACCGGACACTTTTACATTCTGCCCAAGATAGTACTCCACACGCTTAACGAAATGCTCCTTATCAATCTCCATCTTCTCAATAAGCTTCAGTATAAGACTATCATCCAACTTCAAGAGGCTATACAAAAAATGCTCCTGGTCAATCTCCTGATTGCCATAGTCATAAGCAACCTTCTCGCAGTTCTGCACTGCCTGAATCGAATTCTGTGTAAATTTATTTATATTCATAACAATTCCTCCATTCTCAAAAGCACGGTGTTACTGTTGTTCTATTTGTACTATAACACACATTTTTATCTTGTCAAGTATTTTGCATAAAATAATTATACCACAGTACAAAGATACTATATTTTCAATTATCATTCTTTTATTCAGCCTTTATAAACAACGCTATTCTTGACAATATGATACAAAAATGCTAGCATTTATTAATATAATTATTATATTTTGAAAGGCATCACATATGTTTAGATTTTACCTTACCATTTTATTGAATATACACAGAATACCATTTTGCTTAATTAAAATGATTCATTATGCAAAACATCCTGAGAAATACGACGAGGAGACCTGTTATGCTCTAGGCTGCAAAATTGCCCGTATGGTGCAGAAAACTTCACGAATCAGAACTACCGGTTATGGTGCAGAGAATCTCCCTAAGGAAGGCGGTTACCTTATGTTCCCTAACCATCAGGGAAGATATGATATGGTCAGTATTATAACCTGCCATGAAAAGCCTTGTACCTATATTATGGCTGAGGACCGCTCTCATATGCCGATAACCTCCCAGATGTGTGATCTTTTACAGGCTAAGCGAATGATGCGTGATAATTTAAAACAATCCCTCAAGGTTATCTTTGATGTTGCTGAGGAAGTTAAAAACGGCAAGCGTTATATTATCTTCCCGGAAGGAAACTACGACCATGACCACACTGATAACAAGCTTGGCGAGTTTAAGCCGGGATGTTTCAAGACAGCCCTCAAGTCAAAGGTACCTATCGTTCCTATAGCACTTATTGATTCCTATAAGGCATACGAAGGCTTTTCCTATAAGAAGGTATTTACAGAAACTCATTTCTTAACACCTATATATTTTGAAGAGTATCAGGGTATGAGTACCCATGAGATAGCAGACCTTGTTAAAGGGCGTATTAAAGAAGCTATTGACAGTGTTATGGCAGCAAGAGAGTCTGCAAAAATATAAACTATATATTTTAACTTTAATCTTACGCACTCAGGACATCTGTATTCTGAGTGCTTTTCTTATCCTAAAATTATTTTTATTCACTGTTCCAAATTCCAGTTTTTATTTTCAATTATTTCTACATATACTATATCACTTAATTAATTCCATTTTTTTATTTGTCCAATTTCAACAAAAATAGAATTAATAATGGCTTATTTCTTAAACGTTTACGTCGTTTTTAACAAATCTTCCAAAGGTTAATTTTTTTTCGCAATAAAACGTTACATTTTCAACAAAAACGTGCTATATTTAATCTAAATCATTATAAATTACGGATAAAAATACTAGGTTAATATTTATGAAAGGGAGGCTTTTTTATGAAACGTTTTCGTAAAAACGACAGCATCGGACACAAGTTATTAAGTCTGGTACTGGCAATTATGGTGCTTTCAAGTGCTATTTTCACCGCTGCTCCTATTACATCCGAAGCAGCAACAACTATTACTTCTATGAGCTATTACTCAAGCAATGATGGTCCTGTCATTTCTAAATCAGACGCAGTTGAAGCCAGCTACGGTTTTGTTATGCCAATCTTCAATGGCGGTGCTGCTACATTTAATGATGTAGCAGATGACCTCGCAGTTAATGTAAAAGTTAACGGTGCATGGGTTGATATCGACTCTGTTGCATCATTTATTTACAACTCTAACTGGGGGCACTGGAATGATGCAGGATTTACAGGCTACTGGTTTGTAGTATCAGAAACTACATATATCCAGCTTGCTTCAAAATCAAATCCAAGTGTTGCTTTAGAGTACACTTTAGAATTCACAAAGCTTGCATCAGCAACCATTACTTCCATGACACCAACCCAGGGTCCTGAACTTACAGCAGGCGTAACCGGCGGTTCAGGTTTTACATACCCAACCTTCAATGGTGATTCTTCTATCGTTTATTCACAGATTGCGGATGACCTTGCAGTATATGTATGGTCTAATGACAGCCAGTCATGGGTAAACCTTGAAAATAATGCTGCAAGCGGATGGATATACGACCAGAACTGGGGACAGTTTTGGGATGGCCCGGGCGGATACTGGTTCACAGTAACTGAAACTACAAAAGTAAGACTTCAGTCAAAGTCAAATTCAAATGTATACCTTGACTATACCATTAACTATTCTCAGCCTGTAAGAAACTCATACACTCTTACAGCAAATGGTGCGACAACATATACTGCCGGCGATGATGGTGCAATCGGAATGCCGCTTCCTTTTATTGATGGCGGCAATGCTTACCAGTCAGAATTAGCCGCATTTGTTTATGAAATATTAATCAACGGAGAATGGGTTGCTCTTTCAGACACAGGTAAGAGTGGATTTACTTACCGTTCAAACGGATATACCCAGACATCAGCAGCCAACCAGTGGGGATACTGGGTTGACGGTATCTATGGTTTATGGTTCCAGCCGATTCAGGAGGATATGCAGATTCGTATCGGTTACCCAACTGATGGTGTAGCAGGTAATGCTGTAAACAACAACTATGTATACTACACATTTATCGGTAACCCTAACGCTCCTCGTCCGGACCCTGTCGATTATGCTCCAATTGATTTAGGCACTACTACTAACGCAGGTCTTGACGGATGGAACTTAATCTGGAACGACGAGTTTAATGGTAACTCTCTTGATACAACAAAGTGGTCTTATCAGATTGGTAATGGTCTTACCGCATCAGGCAATACCGGATGGGGTAACGACGAATTAGAATATTATACAAACAGTTCAGATAATGTTTATGTACAGAACGGTGCCCTTAATATTACTGCTCTTCAGCAGACAGTTACAGACCCTAATGAAGGTACTTTCAATATTACCTCAGGACGTCTTCGTTCGGTATCAGATAACCGTACATTATTCGCATTCAAGTATGGCCGAGTTGACTTCTGTGCCAAGCTTCCTGATGGAGCAGGTATCTGGCCGGCACTCTGGATGCTTCCTAGCGATACATCAATTTACGGCGTATGGGCAGCTTCCGGTGAAATCGACGTAATGGAGGCAAGAGGACGTGTTACAAATTCAACCTGTGGTACTATTCACTACGGCGGAACATGGCCTGCAAACGATCACCTCGGTGGAGACTACTTCTTCCCTGATGGCAGCACTTTTGATGATGGATATCATGTATACAGCCTTGTTTGGGAGCAGGATAAATTAAAATGGTACGTTGACGGACAGTGCTTCTATGCATTATCAAATGATAACTGGTTCTCAACAGCAGCACCAAACAATCCATATGCTCCATTTGACCAGGAATTCTACATACTTATGAATGTAGCAGCCGGCGGCTGGTTCGACGGTGGTATCGCTCCTAATGCCAGCGCATTCCCGGCAACTATGCAGGTAGAATACGTACGTGTTTACCAGGCAGAAGGTGATACACTTGCAACATATACTGATAATTCATCAGGTATTGATTCAAGCACAGGAACTATTCCTCCGACTACACAACCGGCTACTCAGCCTGCTACTCAGCCGACTACTCAGCCTGCTACACAACCGGCTACTCAGCCTTCCACCCAGCCTTCTATAGGAGATGGCAATTATGGTGTAACCCAGTCAGGAAACACAGCTACATTCTATGTAAACAATGCTGAATTCGCTGACATTCACTATATTGTTAATGGTGGCGCACAGAACAACGTAGGTATGACAAATACATCAGGCACATCAAATTATACTTATAATGTCAGCGGATTAAACCCTGGTGATGTAATACAGTATTTCTTCACCTACAAGCCTATGGGTGAAGGTGCATTAGATACCGCTTGGTTTACTTACACTGTTCCTTCATCAGGTACACAGCAGCCTTCTACAGAAGCTACAACTGTAGCACCGACTGAGCCGGCTACTGAACCTTCTACCTCTCCTTCTGTTGGCGATGGTGACTATGGAGTAACTCAGGTAGACAATGATACAATTAACTTCTATGTAAACAAAGCAGACTGGGCAATTGTTCATTACACTGTAAATGATGGCGATCAGCTCAATGTAGGCATGACCGGCTCAGGCACATATACCTATGAGGTGTCCGGACTTAACCCTGGCGACGTAGTAAAATACTTCTTTACTTACATGCCTACCGGTGCAGGTGCGTTAGATACAGGTTGGTTTACATACACCATTCCTTCAGGTCCGGTAGTAGATAACACTTCAACAGTAACATTTATTAATGGTTCAAATACATATTATACAGTTGATGTTACAAATGGTTCTGCTGTTACCCTTCCAAGTGCTCCATCAAAGGACGGTTCACTGTTTATCGGATGGTTTAACGAGAATGTTGGTACAGTTACTTCTGTAAATAATACATTGCTTTCAAAAGCTTACAATACAAATGCAACAGTAAATACAGATACTACACTTTATGCAGGATGGCTTTCAACAGGTACAATTACAGCTGACGCAAAGGATGGCTCAGCCGGCTCCAATACAAGCGGCTTCTATCTTGTAGGTGCCCAGTATCGTAAACTTAGCAGTTCAGCTCCTGCAGGCCTTAGATTTGTAGCAAGAATAAGTGATTCTCTCGTATCATCAGTTGAAGCACTTAACCCTGCAAATGCAAGTCTCCAGCCGGATTCAAGTGCTGATACAGGTATCGGCTATGGTATGGTAGTAACAACTGCAAACCGCTTATCTTCAACAAATATGCTTATAAAGGATTTATCAGCAGCTAATGTTGTAAAGGGCATGAAGGTTTGTCCGGCGGTTAACACCTATAGAAAGTACAATGGTTACTCTCTCTACACAGCAGTTGTAACAGGTATCACAGAAGCTTCCTATGATGTAAATATCGCAGCAAGAATGTACATTACTTACAAGGATGCTAACGGTGTAGAGCAGACATACTACTACACAGAGAACGAATCTGCAAGTAGGGTTGGCGGTGCTTACTATACTACCTACAGAAAGGTAATGAACGCATAAATACAATTTACTAACTGTATTTCAATATAATAATGTATAAACTCAAGATGGCTGTCGCATACCGCGGCAGCCATCTTACTATATAAAAAAAATAAAAGACGGAGCATAAACTCCGTCTTAATATCAACCATGATGTATATGAATATTATGATCGCATCCACCCTCACCGGTAGTACAGTCACAATTGCTCGCCGGATCCTTGAAATTGGCTCCAAAGAGCTCACTGCCGATTACATTCTTCTCATATCGAACGCTCTCAATAAGTGATGACAACATCTCTTTTACGACCTTAGGTCTCTTAATATTTTCAAGATGTATAACCATATCTCTATCGCCCTTTGCAGCAAGCTGAATAGTACCTGTTCCACACAGTTTCTGACCAAGAGATCTGGTAAGAGTAATATCAATTACTCTGTAAAGAAGTAATTCCTCTGATACGGAATTAAAAAAACCTTTGTCAATATATAGCCTGTCATTTTTCACACAATACTTTGTAAATGTAAAAGGAAACCATAAAATATGCTTTCTGTCTTTCCATATGTAACTCGTCTTCGCCATATTATCCCTCCATAATAATAACTATATAATATATATTCATCAGCTTCTGCTGTAATAGCATTTAAACATCAGGGAATCATCCATCGTATATCCTGCAAATTCGGTATAAAACACCACTTTATCACCTTTGCCTATGTAATATTTCAATATCTCCTGCACACAATAATCATTAACATCACCATCTGCTATAGAAACATTTATCTCAATCACATCTGAACTAAAATAAGTATCACAATAACGTCTTACTTCTGACCTGCTGATACCTTCGGCTGCATTTATACCCTTATCGACAACATATTTCTTAAAATCTTCCGTATCTTCAACATAATACTTCCCGACAGCAATCATTCGTTCCCGTTCTTTATTAAGTACAGTCCCAATATCAACTCCTGTATCTGAATAGGGCGATATTCCTGCTCTTACAGTCTCTCCCGGAGGCATCTCACCCTTAGGAAGCAAAATTATCTCTATTGCCTCCAGTTGGAGTGCCATATCCTTTGTACCTGCCGACTGTCCGTTAACTGCCCATCCAAGCCATCCATAATCCTGAACACAAACACGATAACAGATATCCAGTTGCTCTGCTATCTCTCCGGTAAGTTTTATCTGTATACCCTCAGCACGCTTTGATACAGTTGATGTACCGCTAAGCTCACCGGCTTTTACCCAGTTCAGCCATCCGTAGGTCTCGGCATATGTACGATATGTTACGGAACCTTTATAAATACTGTCAACAAGGTTAATCTTAAACCCTTCGGCTCTGCCGCCATTACCCGGAATTCCGGCACATTCTCCGTCATATGCAATCCAGCCGGTTCCCTTAAGAAATATACTATAATCAAGCTCCGGAATAATCGTTACAGCTTCGGAAGCATCATATGTGGCACCATCTTCAGGTGCAAGCCCCACCTTTGGTATAAGTTTTATCTCTATAGATTCTATACCCTTAGACAGTCCGGTGGTTCCTGCAATATCGCCATTAGCGGTCCACTTAGTCCAACTCATGCTGCTTACATATACTCTGTAATATATATCATATGTTTCAGCCATTTTCCCTGTGAGCCTTAACTTTACCGCCTCTATACGCTTTCCTGAGCCTGCGTCTCCTACCATATCGCCGCCGCTAAGCCAGTCAGTCCAGCCTAAACTCTGAACATGCCCCTGATACTCAAGATTTCCCGGCTTTATAGGATTCCTAAGTTCCAGTCCAAGACTTTCAACTACAACACCATCACCATACATACCGCATACAAAAGAAGTACCCGATGCAGCGTTCCAATTATCAGCAGAAGCTTTAAGCAGTTTACAGGAAATAATATTATAAGCCTCTATCTGTTCAGGCTCTTCCTTTGAACATCCTGCCAATATGGACATTAGTGTTATAATCAACACCAAAAGCCCAATGCTTTTAAATCGCATACTCCACACCTCTGACTTCTTTTCCTTCGGTAAATACATCATTAATAACAACTGCCATGTAAACAGTGTAATATATGATTTATACATATATTATATCTTTTTTATTATAATACTGCAATGGAAACATTACTGATTGACATCACCAAGCATTTTTTGCTTAAGCGCATATAATGCAGGTGAAAAATCTACATAGTGTGTATGTGGATTTTCAAATCGCTGCTCTTCGCTCCAAATCTTGGTATCGAGCTGTTCTTTAGCAAAGTTGCGTATTTCATCAAGTGAAGGCTTCTCATAGACAAGCTCTCCATTAATAAATATAGGCTTCTGAAGTTTTTCTGCCCTGAAATTAGTAAACTTACGTCTCTTCCACGGCTTAACTTCATCCATGTATGCATATGGCTCATCTTCATTTACATCCTCTCCCTCTAATGTCAGAAGGTCAGCTATAGAATAACCGGTATCTTTGTCGTAAATTCTCCAAAGCTCTTTTACACCAGGATTTGTTATCTTTTCAACATTCTCTGAAACCTTAATCTTCGGCTCATATGTTCCGTCTTCTCTCATTACAGCTACAAGCTTATATACACCGCCAAATACAGGGTCTGACTTAGCAGTAATCATTCGCTCGCCCACACCATATGAGTCAATTCTTGCTCCCTGCTTATTAAGAGAGCGGATAAGGTATTCGTCAACACTGTTTGACACTACGATGTTGCAGTCTTCACATCCGGCCTCATCAAGAATTTTTCTAACTTTCTTTGAAAGGTAAGCAAGGTCACCACTATCAATTCTTACACCCTTAAGTCTGTGTCCGTTTGGCTCAAGAACTTCTTTTGCTACTCTGATTGCATTCTTTACACCACTTTCAATTACATCATAAGTATCAATAAGAAGGGTGCAGCTGTCAGGATAAACTTCTGCATAGGCCTTGAATGCTTCATACTCGTTATCAAAATACTGCACGAATGAATGTGCCATTGTACCAACTGCCGGAATTCCAAATGCAATGTCCGCTGATGTAGTTGCTGTAGCATGAGCTCCGCCGATATAACATGCTCTTGCACCATAAACTGCTGCATCTGCTCCCTGAGCTCTTCTCGCACCGAACTCCATAACTGTCTTTCCTTCTGCCGCACGCACAATACGATTTGCCTTTGTAGCAATAAGTGACTGATGATTGATTGTAAGAAGCAGCATAGTCTCGATAAGCTGGGCATCAATAAGCGGACAGTTTTTTACTGTAATTAACGGAGTATTCGGAAATACAACCGTTCCTTCCGGTACAGCATAAATATCACCACCGAACTTAAAATTGCGCAGATATTCCAAAAACGCCTCATCAAACATACCTCTGCCGCGAAGATATTCAATATCCTCATCAGTAAACTTAAGATTCTGAATATAATCAATCAACTGTTCTAATCCGGCACAAATTACAAAGCCTCCGTTATCCGGATTCTTTCTGTAATACATATCAAATGCAACTCTTTTATCCTTCTGTCCTAATACAAAATAACCATTACTCATGGTAAGTTCATAAAAATCCATTAACATTGATAAATTTCTTTCTGTCTTATTCATATTTCTTCCTCCGTTTATACTCTTTATTTATCACTATATAATATTATTATATGCTATTCTGATAAGTCATTGCTTTCATCATTCCCGGTATATCTGTAATATTTCCCGGGTCTGTATGCACCATCTCTGCACATCCTGTCAGTTTCTGCTACCATTGACCTTATCTTCTTTCTAAAGTTCGCTTTATACAATGACCTTCCCAGTAAAGTCTCATATACCTTTTGAAGTTCACTAAGCGTAAATTCCGCCGGTAGCAGATTAAAAGCAATCGGTGTATACTCAACTTTGTTACTCATTCTCTCCAGTCCCAGATTTATCGCTTCAATATGATCAAAAGCTATCTTATCCCTGCTGTCGGGCATAAGCTCGATATCAGTATCGGAGACTTTAACTACACCATTCATCCTAAAAGCTTCTCTGACAATGTATTTTGCCAGTGCATCGCCGGATTCACTTATGAGCGAAAGGCACCACGTTCTTCCCTTGCTGCTTTCTTCTATCAAATCCTTATGAACCTCAAACCATTCGGCTTCATCAGCATCATCTCCTGCAACCGCATTCAGAGATTCCTTAGGTGCCAATGCCATATACGCTGTGGATATTACCCTCATACGGGGGTCCCTGTCCACACTGCCCATAGTATACAGTTGTTCCATATATACATTTTCAATACCGGTCTCTTCTTTAAGTTCTCTGGCGGCGGCAGCCTCTAATGATTCATCCATATTGACAAATCCACCCGGCAAAGCCCACTGATAAATATACGGGTGATTATTTCTTTTGATGAGAAGAAGCTTTAGCACCTTGTCTGCTGAATACTTACTGTTCTTTGGTGTAACCGTATCAATAGTAAATATAAGCATGTCTACAGTTACAGAAGGTCTTTCATAATCCCCCGGCTTGTAGTTATCCAGATACTCTTTCTCAGTAAGTCCCTTACTGTTTCTAGGTTCCTTCCCGTTACAGAAGCTCTTTGTAAAATTCATATTATTTAATTTTGAATTCTCCATGTCCCGCCTCCTCTTAGTAGTTTTTTAATACTTTGTGTTAATCTGCAATAATCATAGTATATTTTCACTACTAAGTCAAGTGTTTTATTATTATATTTTCATTATACATCTTTGCAAGCTTTATAATCACAATAACCATAAATGCAATATTATAAAAAACACCTTAGCTTCAGGTTATTGCACCTGTAACTAAGATGTTCGTATACTAATACTATTTTACTATATTCTTTAAAATCTCTTCTGCCATATCCACACCGGTAACGGTATACAGTTTCTTAAAGTGGGCATTTGAATTGGCTTCACAAAATATCGGTTCGTCATTTTCTCCAAATAAAATATCTATACCGCCAAAATCAAGTCCAAGAACCTCTGACACATTAACAGCCATCTCAATCTGTGATTTTGTAGGAGTGCAGGCCCTCATCCCTGCTCCTTTTACATAATTAGCCCTGAAATCTGTTTCATTGTACCTCATAATTGCAGCCTTTGCTTCTCCTCCGGCAACATATATCCTTAAATCACGATTGATAGAAGTGCTGATAAACTCCTGTACAATAAACGGAGTTTTACCTTTTGAACTAATAACTTTCAAAAACTCTGCCCTGTCATATACCAATGATACCTGCTCTCCAAAAGAGCCCATACATTCTTTAACTACCATGGGATAGGGTATCCGGGCTTCGACGCTATTAACAAATTCATTTCCATCAAGACCATCATCGAAATATGTAAGCGGAGAAACAAATGTCTTCGGCATACGAATACCACTACCTTCCAGTGCAATATTGGTGCGTGCCTTGTCATCACAACACTCGATAGCATCTGCACTATTGTATACCTTAAGCCCTTTTGACTCCAGCAGTCTTGCCAGCTTGACGTCCTTATCCCAGAACAAAACAAAGTCCGGCATATCTCCACATTCCTGGCAGCCGCCTTCTCCACCAACAACCATCTTACCCATAAGCTCAGAATTTGTTTTCCTTATAAGGTTAATCCCAAGCTTTACAGCCGCCTTATAAAAACACTCGTACAATTCATTAAATCTCTCATTATTTAAATAGTAATTCACAACCAGCCACCCGGTCACTATCCTCACTCCGCTTCTTAAAATTGATAATAATACCTGCTCAAAACAATCTGATTATTAATATATTATCAACTAAACAAATCCAAGTCAAATCCGGCTTGTCAAATAATTATCATTATTCATTTTTATATTTCTATTAATAAAACATAATATATAGCATAAATTTTATATGCTATAATATATAAGATGTGTTATTATATATATTGCATTAACACATGCACCAAAAATATATTTATTGTATAGTAAGGACCGGTAACAAAATGAAAATTGACAGAACTAAAAATGCAACCAGAAATATGTTCTGGGGATTAATTAATAAATGTATTACACTCTTACTTCCATTCGTCTTAAGAACAATTATGCTTAAAGTCATGGGTTCTGACTACCTGGGACTCAACAGTATATTTACATCTATACTGCAGGTTTTGAACCTCGCTGAATTAGGCTTTAGCAGTGCGGTTGTATTTAGTATGTACAAGCCTATCGCAGAAGATAATAAGACCACGATTTGTGCCCTTATGAACTTCTACAAATCAGTTTATAGAGTTATTGGTATTGTTGTGATTATAGTCGGTATTGCAATTTTACCATTTATGAAATATCTGATCAAAGGCTCATATCCTTCTGACGTTAATATATACATACTGTATCTTATTTATCTTTTTAATACAGCACTTAGTTATTTTTTGTTTGCATACAAGAGTGCCCTGCTTAATGCTCATCAGCGTGATGACATTACCAGCAACATTAACAGTCTGGTATTTATTATTCAGTACGGATTGCAGATTGCAGCTATTATTTTATTTAAGAATTACTATATATATATCATTATCCAGCCTGTGTTTACTGTCGCCAACAATATTATTACAGCAGTTATCACCAACAAGCGATACCCTGAATATATATGCAAAGGTCGTCTTGATAAAGGCATTATAGCTCAGATCAAGCAACAGGTTGGCGGTCTGATGATACAGAAGCTTTGTATGACCACAAGAAATTCTTTAGACAGTATTATCATTTCTGCATTTCTTGGTCTTACCGCCGTTGCTATTTACAATAATTATTTTTATATTATTTCATCACTTCACGCAATTTTAGGTATTATCTTGAATTCACTCCGTGCAGGCGTAGGCAACAGTATCGCTGTAGAAACCGTAGAAAAGAACCATAATGATATGCACAAATTTATGTTTATGTATGCATGGATTGCCGGCTGGTGTACTATCTGCCTTGCCTGCATCTATCAGGATTTCATGATTCTCTGGGCCGGTGAAGAACTGTTATTCCCTGTATATATGATGATTTTATTCTGTATATACTTCTATCTTATGAGCTTAGGCGACATCAGAAACCTCTATATGACCGGAGCAGGCTTATGGTGGGAAGGACGATACCGCAGTATTATGGAATCTGTAGCCAACTTAGTGCTGAACATTACTCTCGGTTATTTCTTTGGTGTGTTCGGTATTATAATTGCTACGATATTATCCTTGTTTATAATTAACTTTGGCTATGGCTCACATATTGTATTCAAACACTATTTCAAAAACGGAAAGCTTGGATTCTTTTTTACCAAACATGCTTTATACGCTTTTATCACCCTGATAATCGGCTGCATAACATATATAATCTGTAGCTACATCCCTCTTTCAGGTGCGATGGGGCTGTTGGCAAAAGGCGGTATATGTATTATCGTTCCTAATATAGGTTACCTTCTGGTATACTCCAGAACGAAACTTTTTAAAGACTCTCTCATGGTTGGTCAGAATGTTATTAATGTAATTAAAAAACGCGTCTAACCTACCGGGTTAATTTTTGCCCAGTTTATTATTTATCAACTACCTATGGTATAAATTTATATACCTTTGATAGTTTAAAGGAGCTAATTTGAAACGAACTATCCAAAACAAAAAAATATATTATGTTATTCTATTTACTATTTTATTTATTATTGAAGTATTAATTGCTTTGTTTGTGCACGATTCTTTTATTCGTCCATATATAGGTGATATGCTGGTAGTGATATTAATATACTGCTTTATCAGAATATTTATCCCTGACAGACTAAGGCTGCTTCCTCTGTATATTTTTATTTTTGCATTAGCAGTAGAAATATCTCAATACTTTAAATTAATAGATGTTTTGGGCTTATCCGACAGCTACCTTGCCCAGTGTATCTTTGGCTCAAGCTTTGACTTTAAGGATATACTCTGCTATGCATTGGGCTGTGCGATATGTGCAATATTTTCTTACAAGAAGATAAAAGGTTAATATCGCTATGCTTATTTTGCACAATGACACATGTCGATTAACACTAAATTTTAATATCCTAATATTTTAATATGCCTCATATAATATATAAATTTGTATATTATATGAGGCATATTTATGCTTAGAAAAAAACTGTCCTCTATTCTTTCAAACAACAACTTTACAGGAAAAGCTCTGATAGCACTTACTGTTTTCGTATTTGTAGCAGGGCTTGCCATTTACCTGCCAACTACCAGTATGGTAAGCAATACTGTAGGAGACAGGGAACTACCAATTTACTGTGTTGATACTGATGAAAAGAAAGTAGCGCTCTCATTTGATGCCGCCTGGGGAAATGAAGATACCCAACAAATACTTGATATCCTTGCCCAATATAACGTTCACGTTACTTTTTTTATGACCGGTGAGTGGATATCAAAATATCCGGAAGACGTAAAAAACATTTGTGCAGCCGGACACGACCTTGCTAATCACAGCGAAAATCATCTCGAAATGAGTAAACTGTCTGTATCGGAAATTAAAGATGAACTGATGTGTGTTCACGATAAAATAAAAGAATTGACTAATGTAGAAATGACCTTGTTCAGACCTCCATATGGAGATTACGATAATGAACTAATTACTACTGCTAATAAATGTGATTACTATACTATTCAATGGTCAGTTGACAGCCTGGACTGGAAAGACTATGGTACGGATAGCATTATAAACACTGTAGTTAATCACAAAAATCTTGATAACGGGGCAATAATTCTCATGCATAACGGCGCTACATACACTGCCGAAGCCCTCCCAAAAGTTATTGAAGGATTACAGTCTAAAGGATATAAAATTGTGCCTATATCAGAGCTTATTATTAAAGATAACTATCATCTGGATAACACGGGAAAACAATTTGCAGATTAAATTAACGTTCTTTAGATTTAAGACCTGAAATCAGAATTAATAATAGAAATGATACCAAAATAAAAGTAATCCACACAGTGCCGGCTCTGAAATCGCCTGTTTTTGGTGCCGGTATATCTTGTTTTGTCGGTTCTTCCGGTTCGCTTTCCGGTTCGCTATTGGTAATATTAAAAATCTTCTCTATTATCGGAGTCACACCATCCACATATTCAAAACATATCTCATAGACTGTATCATCAAGCAAATACCCTTCATGTGTCTTTGTTTCCTGAAGCTCATACTCAATGTAAGAAGTCCATCCTTCCGGTCCGTAGGTTCCGATTGGTAAAAGCTTTGACTCTGCATATCCGCTCTCGTCTGTTACGAGTACGTCTGCCACTGTTCCGGCTTCGATTACAACACTTCCATTGGAATCAAGTACGTCCTTGGCATATCGTACTTCAAAGATTACTCCGCTAAGTGCCTTGCCGGTCTTTTCATCTGTCTTATTGATAATTACCTTTCCGTATGTTTCAGCATCCACCATAGTTACTGTCTGGATTTCTCCGGTTTCTTCAACTGTAAATTCTACTGTTTCTGCCACCTGATAGCCGAATGGTGTGCGAAGCTCTGTAAGGGTGTATGTTCCAGCAGGAAGTCTTTCTATCATGTGTGGCTCTGTTGTCGATACCCAGCTCTCCACTTCGTTGCCCTCACTGTCCTTTATTACAAGGGCTGCTCCCGGTATCTCCGGACAGTCACCGGTTACTGATGTCTTTGTTATCTGTACCTTGGTAAAATCATTGGTGATGTCAAAGGTCTTTTCA
>JAZULV010000013.1:0-8458 GCA_045603305.1 Lachnospiraceae bacterium
AATTACAATGTGATATGATATTAATGGTGTAAATTTAAAGCTTAATATATAACTGGAAATGTATTAAGAAATCAGACGCCGGAAACCAATTTGAAGAACGACAAAATATTTTAATAAATGAAAGGAACACTATGGCAGAAAAATATGTTGCATATATTGCATCGAATACTAACATGAATGGGAATTACGGTTTAGGAGTTTATGATGTTGATATTAAAAACGGCACAATGAAAAAGAGAGAGGAAGTAGCTGCAAATAATGCTTCTTATCTTAAAATTTCAAAGGATAGAAAATTCCTTTATGTTCTTGTTGATGAGGGGATAAGTTCGTATAAGATACTGGCGGATGGTAGTCTTGAATATATGAACACTGCATCTATCAGGGGTATGAGGGGCTGCTATATTGATATATCACCGGACAACAGGTATATATTTGTAGCCGGTATGTATGACGGAAAGGCAACAGTATTAAGGCTTAATGAAGACGGAAGCGTAGGAGAGATTACTGAGAATTACTTTAATAAGGGAATGGGAAGTGTGGCTGAGACTAATGCAGCTCCGCATATAACCTGCGTAAAACCTACTATCGATGGCAAATATGTGTGTGTTGTCGATTCAGGAATGAATCAGATTAAGATAATGGAATTTGATGCTGACAATGGCAGGATGCATATGCAGGAGATGGTTCACTGTGAGCAGAACTCCGGCCCGAGGATGGTTTTATTCGACAAAACCGGTAAGTATATGTATGTTATCTTTGGTAAGCTGAGTTTTATCAAAGTATATTCCTATGATGGTTCGGATGTTGCACCTGTTTTCGAAGAATTACAGACTGAATCAACAGCACGTATTAAGGGCAGCACTAACAATACAGCTCTTGCAATGAGATTTAGTCCGGATGAGAAGTATCTGATGTGTTCTAACGGCGGAGATAATACGATAGGTGTATTCGAAAGAGATATAGATACCGGACTGCTTACAAGACTTTGTGTACTTCCTATTAGCGGAGCATATCCTGTAGATATGGGAATGATAGCTGACAGTAATTATATGTTTTCAGTAAATAACGAAGAGGGAACAGTTACATTTTTTGAACTTAATCTTCATAAGAAAGTAGAAGACAGAAGCGGAAAAGAAGTTGAGAAGAATTACTTTGCAATGTGTTCAATTCCTGTAAAGGTTCCTCAGCCAAACTGCATGAGAGTTTTAAAACTGGAAGAATAAAAGAACATATCAGAGCCTGACCGGTCGGTCAGGCTCTTGGCTATGAGTCTGATTTATAGATTAGATGTTAAAACAACCTATATGAATTACTTGTAAAAATCAATTACTTTATCAATTTTAGAGCTCATGTTGGAAAACAATGCATCAACTAAAACTGTGGCTACCATACTTTCCACAACTACAACAGCTCTTGGTACGATAATAGGATCGTGGCGCCCTTTTATGCTTATCTCGATGTTTTCTCCATTCTTATTAACTGTGCTTTGCAGGCGGGCTATTGATGGTGTCGGTTTAATAGCTGCTCTTAAAACTATATCTGAACCGTCGCTCATGCCGCCTAATATACCACCGGCGTTGTTGGTTTTCTTTATAATGTTACCCTGCTTGTCAGTTGTAAAAGCATCGTTATTTTCAGAGCCTGTCATAGAGGCTGCTTTAAAGCCTGCACCGATTTCCACGCCCTTAACTGCACCAATAGAGAAAACAGCCTTTGAAAGATTGGCATCAAGCTTTTCAAATACCGGGTCTCCCACGCCAGCCGGCATATTTTTAACAACACATTCAATAATACCGCCGACAGAATCGCAGTTTGCCATCTGTTCTTTTAAGTATTCCTGAACCATGGCAGCAGTATTATTATCAGGCATAAATAACTGATTGTCGTTGATATGTTCGAGGTTAATACAGTCATCGGAAATTGAATAAGGTCCGATTGCCTTTGAATAGGCAGTTACTGATATGCCGAGTTCTTCAAGGATCTTATGGGCGATGGCACCGGCAGCAACCCTGCCTATGGTTTCCCTTCCTGATGAACGGCCGCCACCGCGGTAATCCCTGAAACCGTACTTTGAATCAAAGGTGTAATCAGCGTGTCCCGGACGGTAGTATGAGGCAATCTCCGAATAGTCTGATGAACGCTGGGTTTTGTTCCAAACAATCATTGAAATAGGGGTTCCGGTGGTCTTTCCTTCAAAAACGCCTGAGAGAATCTCAACAGCATCGTCTTCTTTTCTCTGGGTGGTAAACTTGCTCTGGCCCGGCTTTCTTCTGTCTAAAAAAACTTGTATATCTCCATCACAAAGGGAGAGACCGGCAGGACAGCCGTCGATTACCACGCCTATAGCCTTTCCGTGAGATTCGCCCCAAGTAGTATATGTAAAATGCTTGCCAAATGTTGAACCTGACATTGTTACCTCCTGTAAGCAGTAATAAAATAATATGAGGTTGATTATAACTCTTTGGAGCAGTGATTGTAAAGTTTTTATTAAATATTTGACTTGTCAAAAAAAAGTCATGGTTTTATGATATTATGTATTAGTGTTATTTTAGAGAGTGAAAGGTTTATGTGATATGGAGAATACAAGCAATAAAGACGAAGTTGTTACAAACCAGAAGATTGATATTACAGATAACGAGGATATTTATAGTATAAATACCGGTGCTGCCAATCGACTGCATTATAAGAATGAACCTACTATACTTCTTGATGCTGAAGATAATCTGGAGATGTTAGATAAGCCGACCAGAGAGAAAATCTCTATCTGGAAGAAGCGTGAAGGTGCAAAGCTTAAAGATATGAAAGGGATGGACAAAGTTAAGTACATCTTTTCATATTATTATCAGTGGATGGTAGTTGCAGCGATTGTGATTTTTATCATTTACGTTGGTTGCTTTGTTGCATACAGAAGCAGTCGTAATACAAGATTAACAATTATCGCACTGAATGCTGCCGGTTCTGATATTGAAGAATATTTAGAAGAAACAATACCTGAATATTATGAGTTTGGTAAAAAGGATCAGGTTGTAATTGACAGTTCGATTAATATAGCCAATTCATTTAGTTATACAGAAACAGATACAGAGAGTGGTACCTCTGAACCGGAAAGTGAGTCAATTGTATTTGCGGGAAGTGACACGATGGAGATGGCAGCAAGGATGAAGGTAACTTCAATGAGTCTTGCCGGCACATTGGATATTATCGTAGCAGATGAAGATATGATTACAGGTTTTGTGTGTGAATCAGGCATGGTGCTCGATATCTTAGAGTTTATGCCGGAAGATATATATGCACTTGTAGAAGAAGATTTATTGTATGGTGTCAATGCAAATGGAGAAGAGAAGGCTGTTGCCGTTAAAATTCCGGAAAAATTTGCTGACAATCTTGGTCTTCCTTTTGAACCTTATATGTCAATTGGCTGTACTTCAAAGAATTATGATGATTCTATTAATTTTATAAGGATGATGTACGGTCTGGAGTATGTACCGGTAGAGACAGCAGAGTAATTACGGGTCGGAAGTTGTATTATTTGTCTGATTGCAAAATTGTCTGTTCTGCATAAGATATTGTAAAATGATTTCTTTAGGTAATATATGAACAGAATATCTGATATTATAGGTGTTCCATGGGCCAGAAAGCATGGTATTACAGGACACGGAGTAGCAGTAGCAGTTCTTGATACAGGCGCTTGTAAGCATCCTGATTTTGCTGACAGAATAGTTGCATTTAGGGATTTTGAAAAGGGCAGGCATGAGATATATGATGATAATTCCCATGGTACTCATGTATGCGGCATAATTGGTGGTGATGGCAGAGTATCGGGAGGAAGATATTGTGGTGTTGCTCCGGGATGCAGGCTAATGCCGATAAAAGTACTGGATGACAAAGGCCTTGGCAGCGTGGAAAGTATGATAAAGGGAATGGACTATATTTTAGAAATGCGCAGGAGATATAACCTGCGCATTGTTAATATATCAGTAGGAACTTTGAACAAAGGTAATTCTGAAAAATACAATAAACTGATTGATACTGTTGAAAAGCTTTGGGATGAAGGGCTTATTGTGGTAGCCGCGGCCGGTAATGAAGGTCCAAGAGCGATGACTATTACAATACCGGGAACTTCTAAAAAGATAATAACAGTCGGTACTTATGATGACGAACGATATAACTACAATAAAAATATGGCATATTATTCAGGAAGAGGCCCGACGGAATGCTGTGTAATAAAGCCGGAGATAGTAGAGCCCGGTAATGGCATTGTCAGCTGTTCTACTAACAGAAACGGATATTCAGTAAAGAGCGGGACTTCCATGGCAACGCCTGTGCTGTCAGGCATACTGGCATTGCTCCTGGAGAAATACCCGGATATGACAAACAAAGAAGTTAAATTCAGACTGTATGAAAGGGCAGTTGACTTAGGGCTGCCAAAAAGCAGGCAGGGATGGGGCAGAATAGAAATCCAAAAGCTTCTTTCTTAAGGTTCGTTGATATGAACAAGTCCCTGGTTCATGATTGTGTTTACATGTTCGTCAGCGAGAGAGTAAAAAAGGGTTTTGCCGCTTCTTCTGAATTTGACAAGGCGTGACTGCTTTAATATTCTGAGCTGGTGAGAGATAGAGCTTTGTGACATGTTAAGTGTAATAGCAATGTCACATACGCAAAGTTCGCCGCTTTCTAAAAGGACTGTAAGTATCTTTAAACGGGTAGCATCTCCGAACACCTTAAATAAATCTGCCATATACTGAATCTCAGTGTCTGTAGGCATATTGCGGATGATTGCATCAGCCTCTGCATTAGTTACATGGTGAAATTCATGTTCATGTGTACAGTCATTGTTACGAATCATATCTGCCTCCATAAGAATTATTAATAATATTTTAAAGGTTGTGCCAATTTCAGTCAATGAAAAGTTTTGCTTCCAATAAACTGTTCATTATATTATACTAAATATAGTTGATATTATTTATCCGTTAACATGAAAGATGATTACGAAAGGAGTTACAATGATTAGAATAAAAAAGTTTATCTTATGTCTGCTTGTATTGGTGCCGGTTTTTGCCGGTTTGTTATGCGGGTGTAATAAGGTTCCTATAAAGCCGGTGCAGGAGTTGTTTATGATTATGGAACTGAATGTTGCAGAACGAACTTCATTTTCAGCAGATGTAAATATTAATTTAGATATGGAATATAAAGCAGACGGCACAGAAGGCAATATGGTATTATCATTTGAAGAAACTGTTGATACCCTGATGGACACTATGGAAAGCTATGTTGAAGGAACCATGAATGTTAAGGATGTTTATAGTGAAAAGTGGGAGTCATATGTTGTAGAAGAAGATGAAGGATATTCTGCCTACAGTAATATTGACGGTGAATGGTATTATGATGAAGCCGAGTGGGAAAGCGTGATTAACGGACCTTCATATATTTTTGATATTATTGCCGGATTAAAGGATTGTACAGTAGACTACGGTAACAACTATATTATAGAGACTAAGGCGGATTCCATAACTATTCTTAATATTATGAACAGTTTGTATGCCAATGTGTTGGAGTCTGCATTTAGTGAAGGTATTGATACATCCGGAATAACAGGTACTGTTACTGTTACACTGGATGAGAGATCCAATATACCTCTTTCATTAAAAATAGATTTTGATGATTGTTCTGATATATTTGTTGGGGAGGGGATGTTTGAATCCGCGGCAATTAATGAATTTGTTATGGAAGTGGAATTTAGCGGATATAATGAGACAGAGGCTATTTCTGTTCCGGTAAATGTAACTGATTTGTTTAAGCTGCCTGACGGTGAAGATATATATGATATCGAGGATGAAGAACCGGAGACACCTGAGGAACCGGTTTTTGAAGAGGAAGATAGCAATGTCGTGACTGATGACAGCGGTTATTATGAGCTTACCGATTATGAAGGGGATTATTCGATAAAGGTAAAAGCTCCGAAGGGATATGTATTTAGCGAAGAAAGTGATTCAGCTATGCTGTTCTTTGACAGTGAAGATTCGTCAGACGACAATTACAGTTCACTGTTATATGAGATGCCTGAGTTAACAGATGTTTATACAAAAGTAGATGTAGAAGAGTATATAGAGAATTATTATAATTTCTATGGTACTGATAGTGCATATGTGGATATGGAGTATATTGATAACCAGACTGTTGAGGTTAGTGGATATAAAGTAAATTATTCCGGAATGAAGTACTATTATGAAGGTGATGAATTTACGAAGGCGGGATATTATATCTGGTATTATTACTGGGTATATAGTGGTAATCATGCAGTTATCTGTAATGTTAATAACTATGATATGAATGGTTATACTGATTTTGATGTGGCAAAGACAGCTGAGCTGCTGTTTTCAGATATAGTATTTGAATAATGATGATTTGCATTTAAACAAATCACCCTGTGCATCTAATTATTTTAGAGTACAGGGTGATTTACTTATCATTCAGCCAACTCTTCCCATTTTAAATAGAGTTCTTCAAGTTCGGCTGTAACGGCTTCTTTTTCTTTATTAACTTCAAGCAGTTTTGAAAGATTGGTTGCTATATCATCACGGGAAAGAAGTTCATCAAGTTCAGTATCACGAGCTTCTAATAATGCAATCCGGTCTTCTGTCTTTTTAAGATCGTTTAGTCTTTTTCGTTCCTTTGCAGAAGCTTCTTTTTTTGCCTGCCAGTCAGATTTGTTTGCGGAAGGCTGCTCAGTGATTTCATTATCAGTATTGACTACTGGCCCGGATAGTAAATCTTTCTTCTCCAGGTAATAATCATAATTACCAATGTAGTTAACAAAATTTTTATTGGTTACTTCTAAAATACGAGTAGCAGTTTTATTAATGAAATAACGATCGTGAGATACATAAAGTACAGTTCCCGAATAATTAATAAGTGCATTTTCAAGAATCTCTTTAGAGGTCATATCAAGGTGATTGGTAGGTTCGTCAAGTATAAGGAAGTTACATTCTGAAAGCATGAGCTTTGCTAAAGATACACGTCCGCGTTCACCACCGCTTAAATCCTTGATACGCTTAAACACATCATCACCGGTAAATAAAAATGCCGCCAGAACATTTCTGACTTCAGTATTGTTCATATCCGGATAAGTATCCTGCAGCTCATCAAATAAAGTCTTGTCCATGTTGAGAACCTGATGCTCCTGGTCATAGTAGCCAATCTTTACCCGTGAACCCAGCTTGATGCTTCCTGAGTCACTGTCAATCATCTGATTAATGATTTTTAACATGGTTGTTTTACCGGTTCCGTTTCCGCCGATAATTGCAACATGTTCACCACGTTTAATTTCAAATGATATATTGCTGAATAAAGTATTATCACCAAAGGATTTTGATATTTCTTTTACGGTAAGTACGTCATTGCCGCTTTGTATATGTGGAGTAAGGGTTATTCTCATCGCATCAGAAGGTGTCATAGGCTTGTCAACACGTTCAATTTTTGCAAGAGCTTTTTCGCGGCTTTCTGCACGCTTTATCGACTTTTCGCGATTGAAAGAGCGAAGTTTAGTAATAACCTCTTCCTGATGCTTTATCTCCGCCTGCTGGTTAAGGTATTGCTTCATCCTTGCTTCATATAATTGAGCTTTCTTTTTTGCAAAGTCTGTATAGTTGCCGCTGTACATGGTTACAGCGCAATTTTCAACTTCGATAACTTTAGTAACCACTCTGTCGAGAAAAAAGCGGTCGTGAGTTACAATTAATACACTGCCTTTGTAATTAAGAAGATAATTTTCCAGCCAGATTACTGATTCAATGTCAAGGTGGTTTGTTGGCTCGTCTAAGAGTATAATATCAGGCTTGGAGATGAGAAGCTTTCCTAAAAATACACGGGTCTTTTGACCGCCTGATAATTCTGAAATTTTCTTTTCAAACTCTTCTTCCTTGAAACCAAGACCTTTTAAGATGCCGATAACTTCGCTTTTATAGGCATATCCGTCCTTCATTTCAAATTCATGATTAGTAATAGAATATGAATGCATTAATGCTTCGAGGTTGTCATTGGATGAATCCTTCATTTGCTTTTCAAGCTGGCGAAGGCGGGTCTCAAGCTGCATAATCTCCGGTTTTGCATCAAATAAAGTTTCTATTATTGTGGACTGGCTTGTAGTATTCTGGTACTGGGCAAGATAGCCGACAGAGCATCCTTTTGCCAGAACAACATTACCACTGTCAGGAGTAAGTTCACCTATAAGAATTTTTAGCAGGGTAGATTTACCGGCACCGTTTATACCTACGATAGCTGCTTTTTCATGAGCTTCTATATGAAATGAAGCATCATTGAGGATGGTTTTGTCCACAAAAGATTTGCATATATGGTTACATGAAAGTATCATTGGTTTCACCTCAAACAATAGAGAATTTATTATGTTACCTGATAATCAGGTGAAAAAAGTGTTTGATATTTGATTAAAATAATATTA